>JBIKUT010000080.1:0-7793 GCA_044347465.1 Ramlibacter sp. | reverse complement strand
CATATCCAGCAGCACGCGGGCCACGTTGGCGTCTTGCGTGCGTACGTTGACGCCACCAATCAGATCCGCCCTGTTTTCCTTGTCGGCCATCCAGCGCGCCGCGGTGCTAGAGGCACCGGTCTGACTGAGCGCAAAGACGCTGGCGCCACGGGCGGTCGGCGTGAAGAAGGCGTCGGCGTGGATGCTCACGAACAGGTCGGCCTGCACCCGGCGCGCCTTTTGCACGCGCACATGCAGCGGCACGAAAAAGTCGGCGTCGCGCGTGAGGAAGGCGCGCATCGGGCTGCCGTTGACGCTGTTGGCATTGATACGGGCCTGCAGGCGCTGCGCGATACGCAGCACCACGTCTTTTTCGCGTGTGCCCCCCGGGCCGATGGCGCCGGGATCCTCGCCGCCGTGACCGGGATCCAGGGCGATCACGATCAGGCGGTCGGTGCGGTTGGCGTCGACGGGGGACGCCTCGGTCATGACGGCGGGGGCTGTGGCGGGCGGCGGAGCGGGCAGGGCGGGGGCTTGCCGCTGTATCTGCCGCTCGATCAGTTCACCCAGAGGATCGCGGGTCGGTGAGGGCGTGGGCGCTGCAGCGATGGGCGGCGCCGGACGCACATCTCGCAGGCGCTGCGCGATCAGTTGCTCCAGCGGGTCGACCGGCGCGGCGGGATAGACATCCAGTACCAGCCGGTGTCGGTAGGCCGCGATGGGGGGCAGGTGAAAGGCCTGGGGCAGTGCGGCCTGCTTGAGGTCGATCACCAGACGCACCTCGCCGGGTGCGTACTGGCCGGCGCGGATACCGGCGATATACGGATCGTCCGCTTTCACCTGGGCCACCAGCTGGCGCAGCGCGGGGTTCAGGTCGATGCCCTGAATGTCCACCACCAGCCGGGGCGGATCGGAGACGAGCGATTGGCGCGAGGCCAGGTGGCCATCGGATTCAATGGTCACGCGCGAGTAGTCGATGGCCGGCCAGATGCGCACCGCCAGGATGGTCGCTCCACGCGCGATCTCGCTGGTGCCCAGCACGAGCACCAGGGTGCCAGCCTTGAGGACATCGCGCCGCTGCATCATGGGGCGAGCAGGGCGTGGCCCACCGCGGTATGGGCGCAGATCGTGACCTCGCGGGTCTCGTCCGGCATGACCGTGAAGTTCAGGGTGAGATCCGGGGTGGGCAGCAGGCCGGCGGCCTGATCGGGCCATTCGGCCAGCTTCAGGCCGGGGCCAGCGAACAGGTCGCGAAAGCCGGCGTCTTCCCACTCGCGCGGGTCGTTGAACCGGTAGAAGTCGAAGTGCCAAATTGGCAAGGGCACGTTCTCGCCCGGGGCGGGTGCGCCCTCGTGGGGCTCGACGACCGCATAGGTGGGGCTCTTGATGCGGCCGCTCACGCCCAGCGCGCGCAGCAGGTGCCGCACGAAGGTGGTCTTGCCCGCGCCCAGGTCGCCGCGCAGCGCCAGGAAGGCGTGCCGGATCTGCGGGCGGCTTGCCAGCTGGTGGGCCCAGGCCTGCGTGGCTTCCTCGCTGGGCCAATGCGCCACCCGCGGGCTTCCTACAATCGGCGGTTCATGGTTGGCAGCGGTCAAGCTCATTTGGACGGTTCGTCCCTCGTCCCGGAGATCGGGCGCTGGGCACGTGAGCTGGGATTTTCCCAAATCGGCGTGTCCGGCATCGACCTGTCCTCGGCAGAACCCGGGCTTTTGGACTGGTTGTCGCGTGGTTTCCACGGCGAGATGACCTATATGGCGGCCCATGGCCTCAAAAGGGCCCGTCCGGCCGAACTGGTGCCCGGCACCGTGAGCGTGCTGACCGCTCGCATGGATTACCTGCCCCAGGCCACCCCCGAGGGTTGGCAGAACATCGAGTGGGCCCGCCTGGCGCGGCCCGAGCAGGGCGTGGTCTCGCTCTATGCGCGGGGCCGCGATTACCACAAGGTGCTGCGCGCTCGCCTGCAGCGGCTCGCAGATCGGATCGCGGCGCACGTGGGTCCGTTCGGCCACCGGGTGTTCACCGATTCGGCGCCGGTGCTGGAGGCCGAACTGGCGGCCCGCAGCGGCCTGGGCTGGCGCGGCAAGCACACCCTGGTGTTGAACCGCGAGGCCGGTTCGATGTTCTTCCTCGGCGAGATTTACCTGGACTTGCCGCTACCCGCCACCGCGCCGGTGACCGACCACTGCGGTACGTGCAACGCCTGCATCGACGCCTGTCCCACCCAGGCCATCCTGGGGCCCGGCGTGCTCGACGCGCGCCGTTGCATCTCTTACCTCACGATCGAGCATCCCGGGCCGATCCCCGAGGACCTGCGCCCGGCGATCGGCAACCGCATCTACGGGTGTGACGATTGCCAGCTGGCCTGCCCCTGGAACAAATTCGCGCAGCGCAGCGCCATCCCGGATTTCGATGCGCGTGACGGACTGACGGACGCTTCGCTCGCTTCGCTCCTGGCCTGGACCGAGCCGGAGTTCCTTCGCCGTACCGAGGGCAGCCCGATCCGGCGCATCGGCCATGCGAGGTGGCTACGCAATATCGCCACGGCTGCAGGCAATGCGCTGCGGGAGGATGCTGGCGATGCGGCTCTGGTGGCCGCGTTGTCTAGCTTGGCGGCGCACCCGGACGTGGCGGTGCGTGAGCACGTCGCCTGGGCGTTGGCCCAGCGCGCCATGCGCCCAGCTTGACGTCGCCGGTGGCCAGATTCAAGTCAGTCCCAGCACCAGGGACAGGCTCGCGGCCCCCAGCAGTGTCGACAGCGTGATCAGCGCCGCGACAAAGGCGCCGTCGTAGCCCATACGCGTGGCCAACACATACGCGGTGGGCGCGGTAGGCAGGGCCGAAAAGCAAAGAAAGATCTGGGTTTGCGCCGGATCCAGCCGGAAAAGGTGCGCCAGACCCAGAGCCAGTAGCGGCGACGCCAGGTGCTTGATCGTCAGCAAAGAGGTGCTCAGTGCCTTGCTGTGGGCCAGCGATCCCAGCTGAAGGCCGGCGCCGGCCGTCATCAGCCCCAGCGCCAGGGACGCCCCGCCGATGCGGCTCACGGCGGGGTCCAGCCAGGACGGAATTGCAAAACCCGCCACATTCGCAAGCAGTCCCCCCACCGTGGCGATGATCAAGGGGTTACGCACCAAGGCCGATCCCACGGGCGTCCCCGCCTGGCGGGCCATCGGCCAGACGGCGGCGATATTGAGCAAGGGAATGGAGACCCCCATGAGAATGGCCAGCAGCTGCATGCCCGAAGGGCCGGCCAGGCGGTCAATCAGCGCCAGCCCGATAAACGAATTGAAGCGGAAAGCCACCTGCGCGCCCGCGGCGTATTGGCGCGGGTCGATGTGACGACCGATCAGGGGCAGGCGCGGCAGCAGGTAGGCCAGGGCGATGGTGCACAGCCCCAAGACCACGCCCGCCGCAATCAGCGAGGACGCCACCCCCAGGTCCAGCGGCTTGCGCACGATGGACTGAAACAACAAGACCGGAAAAAGGAAGTAGTAAACCAGGGCCTCGACCGGCTCCCAGACCTTGCGATTCAGGGGGGTGTAGCGGCATAGCAGCCAGCCGCACAAAATCAGGGAGAAATCGGGGAACAGCAGCTGTAGAACGTTCACGCGCCGAGCATAGCAACCCCTCGGTCGCGTCCGGCGTGCACACGCTTTAAGATTCGGCTATTGCGGCCTGTCTGGTCGCAGCTCACAGAAGGAGACCCCATGCAACGTCGTTTTTGTCTTTTGTTGTCCGCCGCCTTGCTCGCGGCGTCGGCCGGCCCGGCCCTCGCCCAGGCCTATCCGAACAAGCCGATCCGCCTGCAGGTGCCCTTCGCGCCGGGCGGCACGACCGACATCGTGGCCCGCGTGATTGCCGAGCCCCTGGGCAAGGCCCTGGGCCAGAGCGTGGTGGTCGAGAACAAGGCCGGCGGCGGCGGTGTGGTCGGCGCCACCGAGACGGCGCGCTCGGCGCCCGATGGTTATTCCTTGGGCATGGCCACCGTCTCCACGACGGCGGCCAATCCGGCGATCAACGCCAAGATCCCCTACAACACCCTCACCGACTTCACGCCGATCATCAACATCGCGGCGACGCCCAACGTGATCGCGGTGCACCCGAGCTTCCCGGCGCGTGACTATGCGGGCTTCGTCGCAGAGCTGAAGAAAAACCCGGGCAAGTACTCGTATTCCTCGTCGGGCACGGGCGGTATCGGCCACCTGCAGATGGAGTTGTACAAGAGCCTGACCAGTACCTTCGTCACGCACATTCCCTATCGCGGCGCGGGCCCGGCCCTCAACGACACGGTGGCCGGTCAGGTGCCGATCATCTTTGACAACCTGCCCTCGGCACTGCCTTTCATCAAGGAAAACCGCCTGATCGCCATCGTGGTCGCGGCCCCTCAGCGCGTGGCGGGTCTGAACAACGTGCCCACCTTCAAGGAAGTGGGGCTGGAGCCTGTGAACCGCATGGCGTACTACGGCATCCTCGGGCCCAAGGGTCTGCCCAAGGACGTGGTCGACAAGATCAGCGCGGGCACGCTCAAGGCGCTGCAGGATCCGGCGGTGCGCAAGCGCATCGAGGACACCGGCTCCGTCATCGTTGGCAACACGCCCGAGCAGTTCGCGCAGCAAATGCGTGCCGAGTACGAGGTGTACAAGAAGGTGGTGGACAGCGCCAAGCTGAAGCTCGATTGAGTGTTCCCCCCGATCCCCTGATCGACACCTTCATCGACGCCCTCTGGCTGGAGGAGGGTTTGTCGAAGAACACCCTGGCGGCTTATCGCCGCGACTTAGAGGGCTACGACCGTTGGCTGCAAGGCCGGGGCGTGGCCCTTGTCGCTTCTGGCGAGTCGGATTTGAGCGGGTATTTCGCCTACCGCCATGCGCAGACCCGGGCCACCTCGGCCAACCGCCGCTTGGCCGTGTTCCGACGGTTTTTCCGCTGGGCGCTGCGCGAACGTCGGGTGTCGGCCGACCCCACGCTCAAGTTGCAATCGGCCAAGCGGCCGCTGCGGGTGCCACGCACGTTGACCCAACCCCAGGTGGAGGCCTTGTTGGCGGCGCCCGACGTGGCCACGCCGCTGGGTTTGCGTGACCGCGCGATGCTGGAGTTGATGTACGCCAGCGGTCTGCGCGTGAGCGAGCTGGTGACGCTCAAGGTGCTCAATATCAGCCAGTCCGAGCATGTGGTGCGGGTACTGGGCAAGGGCGGCAAGATGCGGCTCGTTCCTTTTGGCGAGGTGGCCAGTGACTGGCTGGCGCGCTACCTGGGAGAGGCTCGGGGCGAGATCTTGGCGGGCCAGCCCACCGAGGATCTGTTCGTGACCGCGCGCGGAGCCGCAATGACGCGGGCGATGTTCTGGGTGCTGGTGAAAAAATACGCGCTCGCAGCAGGTATCACCGCGCCCTTGTCACCGCACACCCTGCGTCATGCCTTTGCCACCCATCTGCTCAATCACGGGGCGGATTTGCGGGCGGTGCAGATGCTGCTGGGGCATGCGGATATTTCTACGACGACGATCTACACCCACGTGGCGCGGGAGCGGCTCAAGCAGCTGCATGCGAAGCATCATCCTCGGGGGTGATGGTTTCGTTGTCGTCGAAACGCGGCGAGCGTGCGGTCTGCATTGGCTTTGACGTTACAACGCGGTGGGCGTGCGGCGGGGGCCCGGGGGCTTCAAGTGCGCAGGCCCTTCGGGCTTCCTTGCGGTGCTCGTGCCAGGCGGGAAGCGCGCAAAACTCGCCTTCGGCTCAAACATGCGCGCTTCTTTTTCCGCCTGTCCCTGCGCTCCTCAGCTGCGCACAGGCGCCCCCGGACCCCCGCCGCACACCCACCGCTTCCCTCACGCCTACGTTTCAGGGCCGCGCACTCGCTGCCCTCGACGTTCGCGCACCCCCTTCGGTGTAAGCGGCTCAGGCTCGTTCGGCAATCAGACGGCGGAAATGCTGCTCCATGCGCACGGGGTCGGCCGCAAGGCCGGTGAAGTGTTCGAAGGCCCCCACCGCTTGGCCCACGGCCATGGTGCCGCCGTCGACCACGCGGCATCCGCGTGCACGCGCGGCGGCCAGTAGCGCGGTCTCCAGCGGGAAATACACCACCTCGGACACCCACAGCGACGGACGCAGCAGATCGGCCGGCAGCGGCAGGCCCGGTAGCTTGGCCATGCCGGTGGGGGTGGCGTGGATCAAGCCGGTGGCGCCAGCCAAGGCCGCGGCCACGTCCGTCACATCTTCGGCGCGTGGGCCATACAGCGTATTGAGCGCGCTGGCCAGGGCTTGCGCACGCGCGGCGTCGCTGTCGACGATGCGCAGACGCTGTGCACCCAGTCGCAGCACCGAATGGGCAATGGCCGAGCCGGCGCCGCCGGCGCCCAGTAGCACGACGCAGCCCAGATCGGCATCGGGCAAAGCGCGGCGAAAGCCCCAGGCCCATCCCGAACCATCGGTGTTGTGGCCTGTGAGGCGACCGCCGTCTTCAAAGACGACCGTGTTGACCGCGCCCATGGCGCGAGCCTCATCGGACAGTGCGTCCAGCAGCGGGATGACCGCCTGCTTGCACGGAAAAGTGATGTTCAGGCCGGCAAAGCCCATGGTCCGAGCCGCCGCCAACAAGTTCGGCAGCTGACTCGCATCGGCGCCGGTCACGTCCAGGTCGATTAGCTGGTAGTGCAGGCGCAGGCCCTGGGCCCGCGCCTCCTCCTCCTGCATCGCCGGCGTGAGCGACTGCAGGATGCCGGCGCCGATCAGCCCGAGCAGGCGCTTGCGATCAGGCCGGCCGGCGTCCATCAGCGACGCTGTTTTGCCAGTTCGGCCTGGAGTTCGGCGACGGTGGCGGCGATGGGTTCACCGTGCTTGGCGATCACCGGTTTCATCTTCTCGCGCAGGGTGGCCATCTCGGCGGCGGGCAGGGTGGTGACCTGCATGCCGTTTTTCTTCAGGTTCTCCAGGATGGAGGCTTCCTGCGCGCGCGCCTGCGTGCGCTGGAACTTGGCCGATTCGACGGCGGCGTCTTGCACGATCTTTTTCTCGGCGGCCGACAGGGTGTCCCAGAACTTCTTGCTGATCATCACCGACTGCGGGTTGTACTGGTGACCCGTGAGCGTCAGGTGCTTTTGCACTTCAAACAGCTTGGCGCCGTTGATGGTCGCCACCGGGTTTTCCTGGCCGTCGACGGCCTTTTGCTCCAGAGCGGCGTACAGCTCGGGGAAGGGCAGCGGGGTGGGGTTGGCGCCCAGGGCCTTGACCCAGTCGATGTTGATCGGGTTGGGGATCACGCGCAGCTTCAGACCCTCGATGTCCGCCAGCTTGTTGATCGCGCGGCGACCGTTGGTCAGATTGCGAAAGCCCAGTTCATAGTAGGTCAGGCCGACCACGCCTTTTTCCTCGAGGCGGGCATGCAGCTTCTGGCCGAAGGCACCATCGACGACGGCGTCGGCTTCACGACCCGACGCGAACATGAAGGGGAAGTCGAACACCGCGAACTCCTTGACCACGCTGGCCAGGATGCCGGAGTTCATGGACACCATCTCCAGCGTACCGCCTTGCAGGGCCGACAGGTTGGCCTGGTCGCTGCCCAATTGGCCGCTGGGGAAGATGTTGACCTTGATCTTGCCGCCCGAGTTCTTCTCGACGACTTCCTTGAACTTCTCCATGCCCTGCACGATCGGGTGGCCGACGGCGTTCTGGTTGGCGAACTTGATGACCTTGTCCTGGGCCAGTGCAGTGCCGGCCAGGGCAAAGGCAGCGGCAGCAGCGACCGCGGACTTGATAAAGAGGCGTTTCATGGGATGTCTCCGGTTGTAGGAAGGAAAAGGAAGGGATCTGGCAGGAATG
>JBIKUT010000079.1:0-7806 GCA_044347465.1 Ramlibacter sp. | reverse complement strand
GCCTGGCGCAAAAGGGCCTGCCCTATATCAGCGTGCTGACCGATCCCACCATGGGCGGCGTGAGCGCGGGCTTTGCCTTCGTGGGCGATATCGTGATCGCCGAGCCCAAGGCCCTGATCGGCTTTGCCGGCCCGCGGGTGATTGAGTCCACGGTGCGCGTGACCCTGCCTGAGGGCTTTCAGCGCGCCGAGTTCCTGCAGCAAAAGGGTGCGGTGGATTTCATCTGCGACCGGCGCGAGCTGCGCAAGACCGTGGCCCACGCCCTGGCCATGCTGCAACGCCAGCCCGGCGACGCGGTGGCCTGATCAGCGCAACACGCTCGCCTGCACCGCGGCGAGCACGATGCCGGCAATCTGCAGCACCAGCAGCAGGGCCAAGGGCGACAGATCAATCCCGCCCACCATGGGCAGCATCCGCCGGAACGGCCGCAGCAGCGGCGCGGCCAGGCGGTCCAGCACGTCGGCGGTCATCGACGTGCGCCCCTGACTGCCCTGCACCCACGACAGCAGCGCGGACACGATCACCAGCACCGTGAGCGAGGAGATCGCCAGGCGGACCAGGCCAAAGACCGCCACCACAGGCAGCAACACGGCGGCGGCACCCGCCCCGGCCAGGACCCACAAGAGCACGACCTGCAGCAGCTGCAGCAACCAGGCGGCCACCAGACTGGCTGTGTCCCAGCGGCCCACCGAGGGCAGCACCCGGCGCAAGGGCAGCACGATCCAGTCGGTGACGGCAAAGACGAAGCGGCCCAGCGGGTTGCCAAAAGGCACACGCTGGTGCTGCATGTAAAGACGCAACAGGCAGGCGCCCCCGATCAGGCCGATGACGACGTCCAGCAACAGGGAAACGATCTGGTAGAGCATGTACGGGGTGGATGGCAGCTCGTGGGATGATAGCGGCCTGCCTGTGGTGCATGACGTGAACGCTGCCTTGACCTTGCAATCCCTCCCCCTGTTCCCCCTGGGTACCGTGCTCTTCCCTGGCGGGCTTTTGCCGCTGCGGATCTTCGAGGTCCGTTACCTGGACATGATCCGCCGCTGCCAGAAGACCGGCGCGCCCTTTGGCGTGGTCTGCCTCACGCAGGGCCGGGAGGTGCGCCAGCCCGGGGCGGGGGAGGAAGGCTTTGCCGCGGTCGGCACCCTGGCCACGCTGGCCGAGGTGGAGAGCCCGCAGCCGGGTCTGATGATGATCCGCGCGCACGGTGCTCAGCGCTTTCGCATCCAGTCCAGCGAGCAGCTCAAACACGGTCTGTGGGTGGCGGATGTGACACAGATCGACGACGATCTGGCGGTGCCAGTCCCCGACGATCTCCAGGCCACGGCCGACGCCCTGGGGCGGCTACTGGAGACCCTGCAGGCGCAGACACAGGAAACCGGTGGCGACGTGCCAGCGCGTACGCCCTGGCAACTGGAGGACTGCGGCTGGGTCGCCAACCGCTGGTGCGAGATGCTGCCCCTGGCCACGTCCCTCAAGCAGCGTCTGATGGAGCTGGACAACCCGCTGGTGCGGCTGGAGCTGGTGGGCGACCTGCTGGCCCGCAACGGAATCACCCAGGGCTGAAGGCGCGACGCCGCCGAGCGCCCTTTAACGCGGCGGCTGGTACTCCGGCACGTAGTCACGCAGCCAGGTGCGCAGATCCTGCTCGGACGGGGCGGGACCTGCGGTCTCGACCCAGCGGACCACCGCCTCGACATCCATCTGCAGCTGGCCTGATGCGCGGGCGATCCGCAGCTTGGGGTGGGGCGTGGGCAAGGTGGTCTCGTCGTCGGCGAGCAATTCCTCGTACAGCTTTTCGCCGGGGCGCAGCCCGGTGTAGGTGATGGGGATGTCCTGCTCGGTGCGACCCGACAGGCGTATCAGCAGGCGCGCCAGTTCGGCGATCTTGACCGGCTCGCCCATGTCCAGCACGAAGATCTGACCCGAGCGCCCCATCAGGCCCGCCTGGAGCACCAGCTGCGCGGCTTCGGGGATGGTCATGAAGTAGCGAACGATGTCGGGGTGGGTGACGGTGATCGGGCCACCGCGCGCGATCTGCGCGGTAAAGAGGGGCACCACCGAACCGCTCGATCCCAGCACATTGCCAAAGCGCACCGACACGTACTCGGTGCCCGGGAACGCCGCCGCGACGCCCTGCACCACCAGTTCGGCCAGTCGCTTGCTGGCACCCATGACGTTGGTGGGATTGACCGCCTTGTCGGTCGACACCATGACGAAGCGGCGCACGCCCTGCGCGCCGGCCACACGCGCGGCGTTCAGCGTGCCCAGCACATTGGTACGCACCGCCTCGATCTCATTGAGCTGCTCCATCAGCGGCACATGCTTGTAGGCCGCTGCATGGAACATGACCGAAGGCCGCTCACGCGCCACGATGGCGCCCAGGCGATCCGCCTCGCGCACGTTGGCCGTGTAGTAGATGCCGCGCATCTGCGGGTGGGCCTCGCGCAGCTCCTGCTCCAGCTGGTAGATCGCATACTCCGAGACGTCCACGCACACCAGGCGCGCCGCGCCCAGACGGGCGATCTGCCGGCACAACTCCGAGCCGATCGAGCCGCCCGCGCCCGTGACCAGCACGGTCTGGCCCGAGATCATGGCCGACAGGCCGGCCACATCCAGTTGCACCGGCGCGCGCCCCAGCAGGTCTTCGAGCTCAATGCGTCGAGGGGCGCTGCCATCGCCCTGGCCCTGGATCCACTGGTCGGGGCGCGGCAGGGTCAGCAGGGTCAGGCCCGCCACATTCACATTGAGCAAGGCCGCGCGACGCGCAGGCGAGCCCGGCTCGCTGGCCACCAGCACCGTCTGCACGTTTTCGTCCTGGCAGATGTCGGCGATTTCGTCCAAGGTGCCCAGGACATGCACGTCCTGCAAGGTGCGCCCCACATCGGCGGCAGCCGGCGACACCATGCCCACCGGCAGCCACTGGGTCGAGCCCTTGAGAACACGCAAGGCCTCGGCCGCCTCGGTCAAGGTGCCCACCAGCAGCAAGCGGCGCCCGCCCACCGAGGCATGCTGGCGCTCGTGCAAACTGCGTTGAACGGCGCGGGCAGCCGCCATCAAGGCCAGCGCGATCAGGGGGTGCAGCAGCAACACCGAGCGCGGGAACTGCGGCACGCGCAGCATCAGCACCACCGCCGCCGTCAGCAGGCCGGCCACGGCCACGCCCCGTGCGAGATGGCGCAGCTCGTGCAGACCCGTGAAGCGCCAGACCTGACGCGGCACGCGCAAGACCAGCAGGGTGAGGCCGTACACGGCCAAGGCCATGGGCGCGGTCGTCCAGGCCATGTGCGCGAACTCGGGCGGCACATCGAGGTTGAATCGCAGCCAGAACGCGACCTGCCAGGCCACAAGGGCCAGCAGCAGGTCGGCGACCAGGACGCCCAGCGTGTGCTTACGAAACAGCATGTTCGCGAGAGACCTGCGCCAGCAGGCGACGCAGGTGGTCGATCACCCGCGCAATCTCGGCGTCGGTGAGGTTGGAGCCCGAGGGCAGGCAGACGCCGCGCTCGAACAGGCGGGCGGACACATCGTCCTGGGGCTCGTGCAGGAAATACGGCGCGCCCTCGAACAGCGGCTGCAGATGCATCGGCTTCCACACCGGCCGCGCCTCGATGGCATGGCGCTCCAATGCACGCAGCAAGCGGTCGCGGCGGGCCGGGCCATCAGCGCCTTCCAGGGTGAAGCAGGTGAGCCAGCGGGTGGAGCGGTAACCTGCGGGCTCGGGCATCCACTGCAGGTCGGCGTAGTCGGCCAGCGCCTCGCGGTAGATGTCGAACACGCGCCGGCGCTGGTCGACACGCTGGGCCAGCACCTTGAGCTGGCCGCGGCCGATGCCGGCCAGCACGTTGCTCATACGGTAGTTGAAGCCGATCTCGACGTGCTCGTAGTGCGGGGCCGGCTCGCGCGCCTGGGTGGACAGCTTGCGGGCGCGCGCCATGAGGGCCGGGTCGTCCGCCACCAGCATGCCGCCGCCCGAGGTGGTGATGATCTTGTTGCCGTTGAACGAGAAGATGCCCACGCGCCCGAAGGTGCCGCTGGGGCGACCCTTGTACGAGGCGCCCAGCGACTCGGCGGCGTCTTCCAGAACCGGCACGCCGTAACGCGCGCAAATCGGCAACAGGGCGTCCATGTCGGCGCTTTGGCCGTAGAGGTTCACGATGATGACGGCCTTGGGCAGGCGGCCCTGCGCCTTCGCCCATTCAAACGCGCGCTCCAAGGCCGCGGGCGACATGTTCCAGGTGGCGGGCTCGGAGTCGATGAACACCGGCTTCGCACCGCAATACAGCATGGGGTTGGCGCTGCCCACGAAGGTGAGCGAGGAGCAGAAGACCGTGTCGCCCGGCTTCACGTCCAGCAGGATCAAGGCCAGGTGAATCGCAGCGGTGCCCGAGGTGACCGCTGCGGCGTGGCCGATGCCCACATGCGCGGCGAGCTCGCGCTCGAAGCCGTCAACGTGCGGGCCCAGAGGGGCGATCCAGTTGGTGCGGAAGGCCTCTTCGACAAAGGCGCTTTCTTCCTCGCCCAGATGGGGCGAGGACAGCCAGATGCGGCTGGCCAGTTCGCGCGCCGAGACCAGATCGATGGGCCGACCGGCCGCATCCACCACCGGCACATGCAAGATGCCCAGGGCGTTCATGCGTTGCTGCAATTCGGCGGGGGTGGCGTTTTCGTCAGCGACCAGCGGCTCGCGCCCGGGTAGGTCAGCCAGGGTCTGGTCGGCGGCCACGTCGCCCAGCACCGCGCGACGCAGGTCACCGTCGGTGATGGTGCGCACCAGGCGCCCCTGCGCGTCGACCGCGAGCAGCACGCCCTGGGCGGTGTTGTCCATGACCGTGAGCGCCTGCTTCCAGGGCAAATTCACGGGCACGCGCAGGGCATTGAAGGTATCGGCGTTCATGGCAGCGAGGGTCGGGTTCAGTAGGTGTTGACCTTGTTCATCAGGTCAGGCGCGAAGGGCTCATGGGCCAGCAGGTCGATGATGCGTTCACCCGCATGGCCATCACCGTACACATTGGCAGGTGCGTAGCGGCCGTGCGCGAGCTGGGCCTGCATCGCAGACTCGATGGCATCCGACTGCGGATCGCAATCGCGTGTATTGGCATTGCGCTGGCGCGCGTTCTGGCGACTGCCCACATTCACCACCGGCGTGCCCAAGCTGGCCGCCTCGATGATGCCCGAAGAGGAATTGCCTGCGAGCAGGTCGGCATGGCGCAGGGCCGCGAGGTAATGGGCACGCGCCAGGTGGCGAATGCGATGTACACCGGCGCCATCCAGCGCCTGCAGGATGCCGCCACCGCCGGCATCGGCATTCGGATCGAGCCAGACCACCTGGCGACCGCTGGCGATGACGCTGCGCTCCAGGGCCTGGCGCAGGGCCAGGGTCTGGGCGTAGGCCTCTTGCGCTTCTTGCACCACGGGATGAAACAAAACCAGCGCATACCGCGCACCCGCCGCCAGGCCCAGCGCCTGCAAGGTCGCTTCGCGCGAGAGGTGGGCCTCGGCCTCGATGCCGTCGAGGCTGGGCGCACCCGTGACCCACACCTGTTCGGGCCGCTCGCCCATACGCACCAGGCGATCGCGCGATTCTTCGGTGGCCACGAAATGCCAATGACTGAGTTTGCTGATCGCGTGGCGCACCGGTTCGTCCACCGTGCCCGATCGCTCGCCGCCATGCAGGTGGGCGATGGGAATGCCGCGGTGCAGGGCCGCGATCGCGCCGGCAAGCATCTCGCCGCGATCGCCCAGAAGCAGCACGATATCGGGCGCGTGTTCGCGCAGGGCGTCGGTCAGACCGATCACCGCCTGGCCAATCCCGTGGGCCATGGCATCGGCGCTGCGTTCATCCACCCCGGTGGGGATGCGCGCGACGATGGGCAGGCCCGCGGCCTCGATCTCGCGCACCGTGAGGCCATAGGCCTCGCTCAGGTGCATGCCCGTCACCGCCACCTGCAACGACAGCGCGGGATGGGCCGCGATGCGCGCGAGGGTGGACGCCATCAAGCCGTAATCGGCCCGGGTGCCCGTGACGTACAAGACCTTGCGCATCGCTCAGACGCCTTCCAGCAAGTCCCAGCGGAGGGTGGTGTCGGCCGCCACATCGGCGGCCAGGCGCCGCCCGGGCAGCGAGGTCAGGTGTTCGGGTTGGATGCCGGTGCCCGGGCGACGCAGGACCAGGTCGGCGGCCGTGAGCACATGACCGCGAGGCCGCGCGGTCGCCAGCACCACGCTGCGCCGCGCGACGTCGCGGGTGTTGGCCTCGACCGGCGTGGGTCGCTTGATGCCGTCACCGCGCATGGCCTCCACCAGGCGGATGCCGCGCACCATGGCGGCAAATTCCTGCGGGTCGGCCGAGGCCAGGTGGTCGGGGCCAGGCAGCGCCTTGTCCAGGGTCAGGTGCTTTTCGATCAGGGCCGCGCCCAGGGCGACGGCGGCCAGCGCGGCCTCCACCCCCTGGCTGTGGTCGGAGTAGCCCACCGGCAGGCCGGTGGCCTGCGCCATGGTCTGGATCGCCAGCAGGTTCAGCGCCTCGGCTGGCGCGGGATAGGCCGAGGTGCAATGCAGCAGGTGCAGGTTACTGGCGTCGGGCGCGGGATGGCCGGCGGCGATACGTGCCTCGCGCACCCACTGCACGGCCTGCTGCACCTCGTCCAAAGTGGCCATGCCCGAGGACATCAGCATCGGCAGGCCGGTGGCCGCGGCGTGCTGCAGCAGCGGCTTGTTGGTGATCTCGCCCGAGGGAATCTTCAGGCGTTGCACGCCCAGTCGCACCAGCAGGTCCACCGCCGGCTCGGAGAACGGCGTGGAGAAAAACTCGATGCCGATACGCGCGCAGTGCGCGGCCACCTGCGCATGACCCGCCTCATCGAGCTCCAAGGCCTTGATCATGTCGAACTGACTGGTCGCGCCGGTGTTGGTGCGCTGGTAATCGGCCGTGGCGGCGCTGCGCGTGACCACATCCTCGGCGCGAAAGGTCTGGAACTTGACCGCGTCCGCACCGGCCGCATGCGCGGCATCCGCCAGCTGCAAGGCCATGGCGACGTCGCCGTTGTGGTTGACGCCGGCCTCGGCGATGACAAAGACCTTGCCGTTTTTCATGTCGGTTTCTGGTGAGAGGAAGGTGCGGCCGCGCCGGTGCGGCCGCTGGTGTAGAGCCACTCGGCGGTGTCGAAGTCCAGGCGGTCGTCAATGTCGATGGAGCGCTCGCGCGGCATGGGCAGCGGGCACATGTCCACGCTCCAAAAACCTTCGCGCACGGCACGGGTCAGCGCGTCGCGCCGCCAGACATAGATCGCGCCATTGAGCCCCCAGACCTCGGGCACCGCCTGGCGGGTCACGGCCTGGCCCGAAGCCAAGGACTTGGACAGGCGCAGACCGCCCTCAGGCGTGGCCTCGACCAGTGTGTAGTAGGGGTTGTGCGAGGGCTGCGTCACGCTGACCACCAGGCCGGCGCGATCGCGCAGGGCCAGCGCCGCCTGCAGGTCCTGCGCGCTGCGCAGGGGCGAGGTGGGCTGCAGGTCGACGATCGTGGCGATCTGCGCGCCACCCGCTTCCAGGTGGGCCGCCAGATGCTCGATCGCGGGCAGCTTGCCGGCGCTGTCGGTGGCGAGTTCGGCGGGGCGCAGGTACGGCACTTGCGCGCCATGCTCGCGGGCCACTTGCGCGATTTCTTCGTCGTCGGTGGACACGTACACGCCCTGAATCTGTGGGCAAGCCAGGGCCTGGCGGATGCTGTGCGCGATCAGCGGCAGCCCGGCGAAGGGCAGCACGTTTTTGCGCGGCAGCCCCTTGCTGCCGCCGCGTGCGCAGATC
>JBIKUT010000078.1:0-7872 GCA_044347465.1 Ramlibacter sp. | reverse complement strand
GGGTGCGCCGCCAGCGCGCTTGGGCCAGCAGCGCCCGGGCGTGCCAGCGCAGGTCGACGAGGGCCACGCGTGTCAGAACGGCGGCTTGATCACCTTGGCGCAGGTGCCCTTGATCAACTTGACCGTGCGGCCGTCGGTGATGCCCAGGGACTGCTCGAAGGCGCCCGTAGTGCGGTCGATGGTGAATTCTTCTTTGTTGATACTCACCCCGAAGCGCTGGAACATGGCCGGGCGCGAGACCACGAACTTGTTGCCCTGCACGCTCAAGACGCCGGCACGGCTCTCGGAGATGGACAACCTGCCCTGGTACCAGCCCGAGGACTTGTCCATGTCGACCTGGGCCATGGTGATGCGGGGCGGCTCATTGCCCTGAATGCCCAGGGCCAGCTGGCCCTCGATGTCCAGATGCAGCTCGCAGATCAGATCGATCACGCCGCTGGTGGCCGCCTTGGTGCCGCCGGAGCCGGCAGGGCCGGCCGGGATGACGACAGGCTTGGCCTGGTTGGAGAACAGCTGCTGGAAGCCCAGGACGCCGCCTGCCGCCAAGACCCCACCCACCGCGATGCCGATGATCAAGTTCTTCATGTTGCCCTCAAGACCTGCCCCGATGATCCGATGATACTGGCAGGTCTTATCAATAATATGCCGCTAATTGAGTGTTTGGCACGGGAAAAAATCGAACCGTGACGCTCATTAATTCGGCGTTAACTCGATTTTCTTGAGGACATCATGTTTCTACGAATTCTGGGCGGCGGCATCGTTTTTATCCTGTTCGCCGTGCTGGGGACCCTGTCCGTGGTCACCCTGACGAAGACGTCCGATGTCGACAAGCGCCTGTATGTGGCGGAAAAGACACTCAAGGACCATGAGAAAGAGCTCAAGAAACTGCACGAGGAAATCCTCGCGTTGGACAAAAAGGCCAAGGGTGGTCCCGCGGGCGCGCAAGGCGATGAATGGGCTTACGACGGAGAGGCCGGCCCCGACAAGTGGGGCGCCCGCTATGCGACCTGCGGGAACGGCAAATCGCAGTCCCCTGTGAACATCACGGGCCCGTTCGAAAAATCAAGCGTCACCCTCAAAGCCGAGTACAAGCCTGGCGTGCTGCGCGTGATCAACACCGGGCGCGCTGTCATGGTGAATGTGCCGCCTGGCAACGTTCTCAAGGTGGGCGCTGAGTCCTACGAACTGCAGCAAATCAGTTTCCACCGACCCAGTCAAGAGCAGGTTGATGGCAAGCCGATGGTGATGGGTGCCCACCTCGTGCACAAAAACGCCGGTGGCAAGGTGCTGGTCGTCGCGGTGATGATGCGTGAGTCCGCCGCCCAAAACCGCGCGCTGTGGTCGATCTGGAAGAACATGCCGGCCAAGCCAGGCCCGGAAGTGACGGTGTCCAGCGTGTCGATCAACCCGGCTAACCTGCTGCCCGAGTCGCTGGCGCACTACGCCTACGAGGGCTCGCTGACCGCGCCGCCTTGTACGGAAGGCGTGCAGTTCTTCATCATCAAGGCGCCGATCGGTATCCAGAAGGAAATGATCGACAACTTCCCCTTGAAGATGAACGCGCGCCCGGTGCAGCCCCTGAACGGCCGCAAGATCAGTGCTTCCTGAAAGCCCGCCGCGCCCGCAGGCCGGTCAGCGGCCGCAGTGAATCACGAAGCTCAGGGTGAAGGGGCTCAAGCCCCCCACCTTGCGCCATAGGCCCTTGGTCTCGAGGTCGAACAGCTTCTGGCCCGTGAGCATGGGGCCGGCGTAGCTGGTCAAGTTGCTGATGCGGTACATCTGGTACTTGCAGTCGTATTCGTTCAGATAGCGCCGCGAGCGTACGCCGTCGCCGTCGGCGGCCTTCAGATCCTGGATTTCCCAGACCCGCACCACGTTTTCCTCGCGCTGGATCGAGCTGCGGTCCATGTACAGGGTGGCCAGCTCGCTCTCGCCGACCTTGGCCCAGTTGGCCCATACGAGCCCCGGGAGCAAGGCGGTGGCCAGGCCCGCGGCGAGGCGGCGCCACCCGGTGACACGGCGTGTGAGTCGGTGCGCGATTGGGTGCGTCATGGCGCTGTTTCAGGCTCTTTCAGAAATAGGTGCCGGCCAGGGTCAGGGGGCGACCCCCAGTACCGAGTTTGAAACGGGAGATGCCGGGCAGCACCCGGGTGTTGACCCCGCCCAGGTCGAGCCGCTCGATCCCCAGCTTCTTGAGGTAATCGATGCCCCGCCACAGCAGGAGATTGTGCGCGTTGGCCTTGCGGCCGGCTTCGTCGGACCAGCCCACATGGTAAGTGGCGCCGCTGCCGTGAATCAGGAACAACATGGCCGCCGTTGTCTCTTTCTGGCGCGACTGCGCAAAGCTCACCGCAAAGCCCGCGTCTTTGGAGGGCGCGGCCTCGATATAGGCCTGCACAAAGGCAGCGGGCAGGCCATGGAATTTTTTCTCGGAGCGCTGCTGGGTCTCGCGCTCCAGCAGGCGCAGGCACTCGGGCAGATTGGCTTCGACCCGGGTGGCGAAGGCGGTGTCGGCTTCGGCCTTGACCAGGCGATTGCGCCATTTGCCGTCCAGATCGCTGCGCAACTGCGCCAGCGGCCTGTTTAAGTCCAGCATGACGGTGGAATAACCGGTCATGACCCGCCACAGGCCGCGGGTTTCCAGGTCCGCCTCAGGGCCTGCGGGCGCGTTCGGCGAGAACAACGGCACCCTCAGCGCAGGCAGGGGGAGAGATTTCTTGAGGGCGCGCAGGGCCTGGGCGCGGTCTGCGGGCGGCAGATCCGGGTGCCAGACCGGACCGCGGGTGCAGGAGGCCATCGAGAGGTAGCCCGCTAGCCGCCGCGACATGAATTGGGCAATGCCTAGAAGCGAGGCGCCGTCGGTGATCGAGGCGCGAAGAATGCGTACTTTGAGAGTTTGAAGGGCCTGCCCGTAGGCCCATGACTGCTCAAGACTCCCGCCGTGCTGCTTGTGGAATAGCTCCCAATTATTTCGGCTTACTTCGTCCCACGCGACATTCATCGCACCATAATATGCGAAGGCTAAAAGACCGGGGTCAAGTTGTAGGCGCTCGTGCCGATAAATGACAGGGGATCGCGCCGATGGCCGACCGAAAGAAGAACGCTCAAAACGCGCTGGCCCTGGATATTCCGGGGGCCCGGCCGACCCTTCTGGGTCTGTTTTTGTGCGTGCTGTACCTGGGCGGGCCCATCCTGATCCTGGGCAACCTGGTGGATTTGCTGTTCCAGCTGGTGTTGGGCTGGTGCATCGGCCTCTGGTGCGTTTTTTAGTATTGAAGGTCCGTCATGTTTTTCTTCATTGGCCTGTTGGTGGTGTTCGCGACGGTGTTCGGCGGCTATATCGCGGCCGGCGGCAAGATGGCGCCCATCATCAAGGCCGCGCCGATCGAGATCGTCATCATCTTGGGCGCCGCCATCGGCGCCTCGCTGATGGCCAACAGCTTTCCGATTTTCAAGTCCGCGATGGGCGGTATCGCCAAGTGCATCTCGGGCCCGAAGTGGAAGCAGGCCGACTACCTGGCCGTGATGGTGTTGGTGGGCAAGCTGCTGGGGGTGATGAAGAAAGAAGGCGTGGTGGCCCTGGAAGCCCACGTCGAGAACCCCGATTCCAGCCCGATCTTCGGTGAGTTCCCCAAGCTGGCCAAGGACCACTTCATCGTGCAGATGATTTGTGATCCCTTGCGTCTGGCGGTGATCTCTCAGGGCAACCTCGAGGCCGACACCGTCGAGGACATCATGAAGACCGCGATCAAGACCCACCACCACGACGCGATGAAGGCATCGGGCGCGTTGGCGGCGATCGCCGGTGGTCTGCCTGCGCTGGGTATCGTGGCCTGCGTGCTGGGTGTGATTAAAACCATGGGCGCCATTGACCAACCGCCGCCGGTGCTGGGCGCCCTGATCGGCGCGGCGCTGGTGGGCACCATGCTGGGTGTGTTCATGTCCTACGGCATGTTCGATCCCTGGGCGGGCCGACTGGCGCAGATCATTGACGAAGAAGGTCAGATCTACAACGTGATCAAGGAAATGATCGTGGCTAATCTGCGGGGCTTCCCGCAGCCCGTGATGATCGAGACGGCGAGGGCGTGCATCAGTCACGACAACCAACCGAGCTTCGCCGAAGTGTTCGATAGCTTGCGAGGGTCCTGATGGCCGAAGCTGGAGTCGCCGAGGAAGAAAAGCCGGCCGACGCGCCGGCTGCCGCCCCCGAGGCGGCCGCGGCAGAAGCGCCTGCGGAAGGCGCAGCGCCGGCCGAGGAGCCGGTACGGCCGATCATCAAGAAGATCATCGTCGAGGATGGTCATGGTGGCGCCCACGGCGGCGCCTGGAAGATCGCGCTGGCCGACATGATGACGGCCATGATGGCTTTCTTCCTGCTGATGTGGCTGCTCGGCGCCTCCAACGAAGATCAGCGCAAGAGCGTGGCCGATTACTTCCGGCCCTCTTCCCACAGCCAGATCGCATTCGGCGAGCTCGCGGGCTCTAACGGCCTACTCGGAGGTCGCTCGGTGATCGATCCCGACGGCTTTCCCTTCACCGCCAAGCAGACCGCCTTGCTCGAACGTCTCACGCCCGAATCCGAAGGCGGCACACAGGAAGGTGAGAGCGGGCAGGACGGCAAGGGCCAGCCAGGCCAAGGCGAGTCGGGCAAGGCCAAGCAGGATCGCGAGAACTTCGAGAAGCTCGAGAAGGATCTGAAGGAAAAGCTGTCTGAGAACAAGCAGCTCAAATCCATGCAGGACCAGGTGAACATCACCCGCGAGAAAGACGGCTTGCGCATCGAGATCATCGACAAGGCCGATTACTCCATGTTCCGCCTGGGGACCAACCAGCTCGATCCGAAGGCGGCGCAGTTGCTCGCCGAGGTGGCCAAGTCGATCAAGGACCTTCCGAACAAGGTCGCGATCCGTGGTCATACCGACAGCCTGGGCTTTGCGGCGGACAGCGGCCGCAACAACTGGACGCTGTCGACCGAGCGGGCGGATGCCACGCGCCAGTTGATGCAGGGCGCTGGCGTGGGCTACCAGCGTTTCCAGCGTATCGAGGGCGTGGCCGACACGGCGCCCTTCGTGCCGGCCAATCCGGCTGACCCGCGCAACCGGCGGGTGAGTATCACGGTGCTCAATCAGTGAGCGGGTGGGGCCGGCGCTAGGTGAGGGCGTTGTCGCCACTCATGTAGACAAACACGTCATCGAAACAATCGCCTTTGAGCTTGAAGAAGTTGGCGTTGTTCTTGTGAATCGTGGGGTGCCCGGCGCGCCCGTTGCGGACTTCAAATCGAGAGGCAATCCGATCCGGCGCTGCGACCACGTGGTCAAAGTTGCCGTGATAAATGGTGTCGTAGCGATCGAAGAGGCGCTTGAACATACCCGAAATTTCTGTGTCCCGCCCTCGGAAGGTCGTCTGATACGTGGCGATCGTGAACGTCGCGTGGGGCGTGAAAAAGGACAAGGTGGTGGCCAGGTCCTTGCCATCGACCGCTGCGAAGTAGCGTTCAACCATCGCCTTGAGTGCATCGTTGGACATAGGGGCTCCGAGGATACGGTGGCGGGTCGGGGCGCCCAGTCATGTTCGCGACTGGGAGCGCCGTACGCAGTCGGCACTGCGCACACAATTAGGCGATCGACGCTAACCCGTAAAACCGCCATGACCGAACGACTCTCCCAACTGGCCTACGAGGACCTGCCCGCTCAGGTTCAACCGCTGGCCGATGACATCCTGAAGGTGTCCAGTGCCGCCCTGGGTGGCCCCTACAACGCCCTGCTTCGCAGCCCCGACATGGCCCGGCGCTGCTTCGATCTGCTCGATTACCTGCGCTTTAAGACCTCGGTGAACAAGCGCCTGAACGAGTTCGCGATCCTGATCCAGGCGCGCATCTCCAACGCGCAATACGAGTGGTGGGCCCACGAACCGATCGCACGGCGGGCCGGCCTGTCCGATGCGGTGATGGACGACCTGCGCCAGTGCCGTCGGCCGTCGGCGATGCAGGACGACGAACGCCTGGTGTATGACTTTTGCGTACAACTCACGCTCAATCACCGTGTGCCCGACGCGCTTTGGCAGGAGGCGGTCACGCGCATGGGGGAGCAGTCGGTGATCGACCTCACGGTCTTGTCTGGCACGTATGTGATGGTGTCGATGCTGCTCAATGCCACCCAGGTGGGAATCCCCAACGGGGGGACATTGCCGCTGCAGGAGCTCGCGCCCGAGGAAATCCGTAGACTGCTGCTCTGATCGACAGGAGACTCCCATGATCCCTCGCACCTTGCGCCTCGCGCTGGCCGCTTGTCTGGCGGCTTTGGGCCTGCAGGCCCTCGCCCAGGATTTTCCGAACCGCCCCATCACCTTGGTGATGCCGTATGCGCCGGGTGGCCCGGGCGACACCATCACCCGCGTGTTCGCAGGGGCCTTGCAAAAGACGCTGGGCCAGCAGGTGCTGGTGGAGAACCCCGCAGGTGCCTCGGGCAGCATCGGTACCGCCCGCGTAGCGCGCGCCCGCCCCGATGGCTACACCTTGCTGATGATCCATGTCAGCCACGCCACCAACCTGGTGATGTTCAAGAGCCTGCCGTATCACCCGGTCGATGATTTCGAGGCGATCGGGTCGGCCACGAGTGGACCGATGCTGGTGGCCACACGCGCCAACTTCCCCGCCAAAGACCTCAACGAGTTCATTGCCTACTTGCGCGCCAACCAGGGCAAGGTGAGTCTGGCCCATGCGGGTGTGGGCTCGGCCTCGCACCTGTGCGGGCTGATGCTGATGAACACCTTGAACGTGAAGCTCAATGAGATTCCGTACAAAGGCACGGGGCCTGCGCTCAACGACCTCATGGGCGGGCAGGTCGATGTCTTGTGTGACCAGACCTCGGGCATCGTCCCCTCGGTCAAGTCGGGCCGTATCAAGGCCTACGCTGCGGCCGGTCGGACCCGACTGCCGCAGCTGCCCGACATGCCGGCGATCTCCGAGGCGGGCGTGCAAGGTTTTGACATCAACATCTCCTTCGGCCTGTACGCCCCCAAGGGCACACCCAAGCCGGTTTTGGACCAGCTCTCGGCGGCCTTGCAGAAGGCGGTGACGGATCCTGAAGTGCGCCAGCGCCTGGAAGGCATGGGCGTTGCGGCGGTGCCGGTCGAGCGCGCGCGCCCCGATGCCTTGCGCGCGCACCTGAAAAGCGAGATCGATGTACTGGGCGGCTTGCTGGTGCGCGCAGGGGTCAAGCCGGAGTGATCACCGAATGAAGACGGCGTGACGCGCCCCGAGACGCCCGCGCCGGGCAGCTGGCTACCGCTGGTGGTCACGCTGGCGATCCAGGCCATGGTGGCCATGGCGCTGATCACCCTGCCGGTCATGGCGCCGCAGGTGGCTGCAGCCCTGAGCGTGTCGCCAGCGCTGCTGGGTGTCTATGTGTCCGCCACCTATCTCGGGGCGACGTTGGCCAGCCTGATGGGAGGCGTGGCGGTGACGCGCTGGGGTGCCATCCGCGTGAGTCAGTCGGGTCTGGCGATCTGCGCCACGGGCCTGATCCTGAGTGCGACGGGTTGGCTGCCAGTGATGCTGCCCGCGGCCCTTTTGATCGGTCTGGGCTACGGCCCCATCACCCCCGCGAGTTCGCACGTGCTGGCGCGCACCACCTCAGCCCACCGCATGTCACTCGTGTTCTCGATCAAGCAGACCGGCGTGCCGGCGGGGTTCATGCTGGGTGGCGCCATCGTGCCCTCACTCATGCTAATGACGGGGTGGCAGGCCAGCCTCGTGATTGTTGCCGTCGCGTGCTTGTTGTGTGCCTTGGCGAGCCAGCCTTTGCAGGTCGGCTTCGATGCGGACCGCAACCCCGGGCAGACGGTGCGCCTGTCCAGCCTCATAGAGCCGAT
>JBIKUT010000077.1:0-7931 GCA_044347465.1 Ramlibacter sp. | reverse complement strand
AGGCGGCCGTCGATGGCTGCGCCACCATCCGGTCGATCACTTCCTTTTGCAGCATGAAGTGCTGGTCCTGGACGATCGCGGCGTAGGGCAGCAGGTGAAACAGGATGGGCGAAGAGATGTTGTAGGGCAGGTTGCCCACCACCCGCAGGCGCGCAGGCGCATGCGGGGCCTGCAGCTGCGCGAAGTCGACCTTCAAGACATCCGATTCAATGACGGTGAGCTGCGGGTGCGCACGCAGACGGGCGGCGAGATCGCGATCGAGCTCGATCACCGAGAGATGTCCGAGGCGCTCGACCAAGGGCTGCGTGAGCGCGGCCAGGCCGGGCCCGATCTCGACCATCGGATCGCCCGGGCGCGGGTCGATGGCGCGCACGATGGAATCGATGATGCCGCTGTCGGCCAGGAAATGCTGGCCGAAGCGCTTGCGGGCGATGTGCTTCACCCGGCGCAGCTCCTGACGGCGGGCGGATGTGCGGTCACTGCGGCGGCTCGCGCAGGTCGACAAAGGCCCGACCGCGCACATCCTGGGCCCACTGGACATACGCCTCTTCGCTCTTCTTGCGGCGCAGCTGGTTGCGCGCCACCTCGCGCTGCTCGCGCGGCGACAGGGCGGTTCGACGCCGCTCCAAGACCTGCAACAGATGCACACCAAAACGCGACACGAAGGGCTCGGCAACCTGCCCGGGGGCGAGATCGTCCATCACCTCCTCGAACTCGGGCACGAACATGCCGGGGTTGGCCCAGCCCAGGTCACCGCCGCCCGGCGCGCTGCTGTCCTGGGAGTGCTCGCGCGCGAGCGCAGCGAAGTCGGCTTGCCCGGACTGGATGCGCTGGCGGTACTCGGCCAAACGCTGGCGCGCGGTCGCCTCGGGCAGCTGAGGACTCGGCCGCAGCAGGATATGACGGGAGCGGGTTTGCACCACGGTCATGCCACCGCTCTGGCGCTTCTCCAACACCTTGAGCACATGAAAGCCCGCGCCCGAGCGCACGACGTCACTCACACCCCCCACGGGCAAGGCAGCAGTCGCCTCCACGAACAGCGAGGGATAACGATCGACCGGTCGCAGACCGAAGGCCCCGCCATTGCCTGCGCCACCCGGGGCCGGGCCGGTCGCATCCGAAGCCTGGCGCGCCAGCGCGGCGAAGTCTTCGCCCGCACGGGCCTGCGCCTGCAGGCGCCGGGCCTTGGCGGTCAGGGCTTCGAGCTGGGCGGCGTTCACAGACTCCGGAATGGCCACCAGGATCTGCGCCAGGTTCAGCTCGGCCTCACCAGTGGACGCCGCCTGGAGCTCGCGCAGGTACTGGTCGACCTCCGCTTCGGTCACCCGCAGCCGGCTGTCCACTTCACGCTCACGCACGCGGGACAACAAAAGCTGGTTGCGCAAATCCTCACGAAACACGCCCTGCGAGATGCCATCGGCAGCCAACCGACGGCGAAACTCTGCGACATCGATCCCGTTCTGGCGCGCCACATTGCGCTCAGCGTCGTCGACCGCCGCCTCCTCGACCTTGATGCCCGCCTGGCGCGCCGCCTGCACCTGCGCGCGCTCCATGATCAAGCGCTCGAGCACCTGCCGGATCAGTTCTGCGCGCGGGGGGGCTGCGGTGCGATCACGGGCCAGCTGCTGCTCGACGCGGGCCAGGCGGGCGCGCACCTCGCTGTTGGTGATGGGCTCGGAGTTGACCACCGCGACGATGTAGTCGGCGGAGCGGGCGGGCTGCGCCTGCGAGCGCTCGGGCAGGCCGAGGCACGTCGCGAGCGCCAGGCTCAGCAGCCAGGGCGCGCGCAGGCGCGTGAGGGGCAAGGGGCAAAAAGTCATGGCGGCTCGTCAGTCGTATTGGGTGAAGCGGCTGGGGGCCGCAGCCTGGTCGCGCAAGAGTTGGTAGCGCGGGATGTTGGTCTTGAGCGGTGTCATGGCATTGGTGCCCAAGCGGGCAAAGCCCACGAACTCGATTTGGAACAGCAGGCGCACGTTGGCCGAGCCGGTGCCGGTCTGCAGGCGCTCGAGCACGGCGCGGCCGATCCAGCAGCAGCCGTCGTATTCGAAGCCCACGATGGCGTCGACCACGCGGCGCTCTTTCAGGCTGGTGTTGATGCGGCCGACGCTGTACCAGCGGCCACCGCCCTGGCCACGGCCTGGCCCCAGGTCCCGGCCACGGTCGCCCCAGAGGTCATTGATCGGCCATTGCCAGCCGATGTCCAGCTGCTCGCTCTGGTCACGCTGGAAGCGATAAGCCGCCGTGATCAGGCGATAGGGCGAGGGGTTGTAGCGCCCCCCCAGGGTCGAGCGCACCGATTGGCCCAGCTTCGGGTTGTACTGGACCGTGGCATCGGTGGTCCATTTGGGCGTCCAGTTGACCGCGCCGCCCACCAGGATGTCCGACAAGCGTTCATTGAGCACCGTCTCACTGGGCAGGGTCACCAGCTGGTCGCTCAGGCGCAGGCGCTGGGCCACGCCCACTCGCGCGAGCTCGGCGCCGTTGGCCGCATCCTGCAGACGACTGGTCACACCCAGCGTGAGCAGCTTGTTGTTGGCGATCCGGTCGTGGCCCCCGTAGGGGTTGTCGCTGAAGATGGTGGCGAAGTTGAAGTCGTTGGCGCCGGAGTCGTAGTTGGGCAAGAAGTTCTGGGCGCGGAAAGGCGTGTAGACGAAGTACGCGCGCGGCTCCAGGGTCTGCATCAGGTCGCGGCCGAACAGTCCCAGCTCGCGCTCGAACACCAGGCCGCTGTCCAGGCTGACGGTAGGCACCGTGACCTGGGCACTGCTCTGACCATCGGTCAGCGGCGCGTCGAAGTGGTATTGGCGGGCATGCAGCTGCACGCGCGGCACGAAGAAAAAGCCCGGCGCGCGCCAGGGCCGCGACAGCTGGGTCACCATGACGCTGCGATGCGCATCGGGCCCGGACATGGACTGGCCTGACAGCAGATTGCCCGCCCGGAAATGCGTGTAGTCGCCCTCGACGCTCAGACGCAGGCCGCCCGGCAGTCGGTCCAGGGTGTAGCGGGCGACGATCTGGGGCAGCCGGTCATACGGGGGCGTGATCGGCGCGGACACATCCTGCAGGGTCTGCCACTTCTGCGTGCGCACCCGAAACGACAACGGCCCCTGGGCCCACGACAGTGCAGCATCGTTATTGAGCAGGCGCTGCGTGAGGACGGCGGTGTTGCGACCCGTGAAGTCGCGCCAGTAATCGTTGTCGCTGACCCGGTTCAACTCCAGGTTCAGGCCCAAGCCGCCGGGCAGCTGCGACTGCAGCAGACGGTCGGTGTGACGCACGCTGTAGGACCAGCGATCGCTGGTTCGCAGGTTGTCACTGGGCAGGTAGTTCATGCGCAGGCTGCCGCGGTAGCCCGGCTCGAGGTAGCGGAACTCGCCCCCCAAATCCACGCCGCGTTTACTCATGAAGGTGGGGGACACCGTCAGATCGCGGTTGGGGGCGATGTTCCAGTAATAGGGCTGGGTGAGCGTCACACCGCTGACGTTGTCCACCGCGAAGGTGGGCGGCAAGAAGCCCGACTTGCGCTTGTCCGACAGCGGAAAGCTCATGGCCGGCACCGCCAGCAGGGGCACGCCCTTGAAACGCAGCACCGCGCCCGTGGCGTAGCCGGTTTCTTCCTGCTGGTCGATGCGCAGCGTGTCGGCCGTCATGACCCAATCGGGCATCCAGCTGGGGCCGGGCTCGCGCTGGCAGGTGGTGTAAGAGGCGTTGCGAATGATCGCGTTTTGATCATCCAGAAAATCGATGCGGGACGCTTGGCCGTGCGCGTCGTTGCGCAGGAAACGAAAGCGCGGCTCGGTGAAAAAGCCCTGGAAGGCATCGACCTTGAGTTCGAGCTGCGTGCCCTCGTAGCGGTCGCCGGCGCGGTTGATGCGCACTTGGCCGCTGGCACGCGCCTGATCGTCGGGTTGGTAGTAGTCGATGCGGTCGGCGCGGATCACGGTGTCGCCGCGTCGCAGCATCGCATCGCCTTCGATCCGGACATCCAGCTCGGTGCGGCCGCGGATGCTCGCCCCCTCGACAAACGTCGGCATCTGGCGACGTAGCGGGTCGGGCAGGGCTTCGCGCAGCAAAGGCGTGGTGGCCAGGCGCGCGGGCGGTGTGGGCGTGTCCTGCGCGCTCGCCCCGGCGGCATGCCAAGCCCCGGCCACGCACAGCGCCAGTGGGGTCAGAGCAAAGCGCGGGCGCCGGGCCAGTTGGAAGGACAGAGGCATCAGGTGAAGAAAACGGACTGCCGTGACGGCCGACGTCTCAAGGCCGGCACGCACAGGGGGGTTTGTAGAATCGATTATCCATGAGCGACCACGCGCCCACCCCCGACTCTTCCCCCGCCACCCCCGCATCGGCCCTCCCTGCGGTGACCTGGGCCGATCCTGCGCGGCATGCGGCATTCGAGCGGTGGCTCGGGCCCCTGGCCTCGGCCCAGGGGCTGCTGGCGCCGACCCTGCGGCCGGCCTCCGCCGACGCGAGCTTTCGGCGCTATCTGCGCATCGACACCGCCGCCGGCGCCAGCCGCATCATCATGGACGCGCCCCCCGACAAGGAAGACTGCCGCGCCTTCGTGCACGTAGCCGACCTGATGGCGCAGGCCGGCCTGCATGTGCCGGCCATCCTGGCCTGGGACGAGCCGCAAGGCTTCATGCTGCTCCAGGACGTGGGCCGCCACACCATGATGGACGTGATCCAGCGCGAGGACCCCCCGGCCAACCAGGGCCTGTACCTGCGCGCGGTCGACGCGCTGATCGCCTGGCAACGGGCCTCCAAGCCCGCAGTGCTGCCGGTCTATGACCAGGCCCTGCTGGCGCGCGAGCTGCAGCTGTTTCCCGACTGGTACCTGGCCCGCCACCGCGGCGTGACGGTCGAGGGCGCGATGCGCGAGACGCTGGACGCGCAGTTTCGCCTGATCATCGAGCGCAACCTGGCCTCGCCCTCGGTGTATGTGCACCGCGACTTCATGCCGCGCAACCTCATGATGCCCACGGGCAGCGAAGAACGGTTGGCGGTGCTCGACTTCCAGGATGCGGTCTATGGCCCCATCACCTACGACATCGCCAGCCTGATGCGCGATGCCTTTCTCTCGTGGGACGAAGAATTCGTCCTGGACATCACGGTGCGCTATTGGCAGAAGGCGCTCAAAGCCGGCCTGCCCGTCGACCCCGACTTCGGCGAGTTCTGGCGCAGCGTCGAGTGGATGGGCCTGCAGCGACACCTGAAGGTAGCCGGCATCTTCGCGCGCCTGACGCTGCGTGACGGCAAGCCCAAGTACCTGGCCGACGCGCCGCGCTTTATCGGCTACATCCGCGCCACCGCCGCGCGCTATCGCGAGCTGACGCCCCTGCTGCGGCTGGTCGATCAGGTTGAAGGCACCACGGCCGCCAGCGGCTACGCCTTCGGCCGCGTCTAACGCCCGGCCCACGGCGCCCACCCCGCATGCCGCGCCTGCATTGCCCCGCGCCCTTGTCGCCCGACTGGGTGATGAACCTGCCCCCGGGGCCGGCGCGCCATGTGCAGGTGCTGCGGCTGCAGCCCGGTGCAACAGTGACCTTGTTCAACGGCGAGGGCGGCGAGTGGGACGCGACCGTCGAGCGCATGGGGCGCAGCGAGGTGCAGGTGCGAGTGGGGGCCCATCATCCGATCGAGCGCGAGGCGGGGCGTGTCGTCCACCTGGCGCTGGGCATGCCGGCCAATGAGCGCATGGATTGGCTGGTCGAAAAAGCCACCGAGCTGGGCGCAGCCAGCCTGCAGCCCTTGGTGTGCGAGCGCAGCGTGCTGCGCCTGGCCGGCGAGCGCGCCGACAAGAAGCAGGCGCATTGGCAGGCCATCGCGGTGTCGGCCTGCGAACAGTCTGGGCGCAACCGCGTACCGGCCGTCGCGCGGCCGCAAGACTTCGCTCGCTGGTGCGAGGCACCCGAGAGTGCCGGCACAGGCGCGAGTGCAAGCGCGGGGACAGGCCCGATGCTGCGGCTCGTGCTCTCGCTGCAAGCCGACGCGCGCCCGCTGTCCGAGGTGATCGCGGGCCGCAGCACCGACCCTGTGCTGCTGCTCTCCGGCCCCGAGGGTGGCCTGAGCCCCCAGGAATTAGACACAGCACAGGCACGCGGCTTCATGCCCGTCACCCTGGGCCCGCGCGTGCTGCGCGCCGAGACCGCACCGTTGGCGGCGCTGGCTTATCTCAGCCTTGGGGCATGATGCGGGCATGAACCGCTCACTGGGCCTGCTGGCCATCTGCCAGGGACTCTTTCTCACCAACAACGTCGTCTTCATTGCCATCAACGGCCTGGTGGGCTTGTCGCTGGCCCCGCACAGCTGGATGGCGACGCTGCCCGTCATGGGCTATGTGGTGGGCGGCGCGCTGGCCACGGGCGTGGTGGCGCGGACTCAGCAGCGCCTGGGTCGGCAACGCGCTTTTCAGATCGGGCTGATCGTGGCCCTGGCCTCGGCCCTGCTATGTGCTTATGCCGCGGTCTCGCGCAACTTCTGGCTGCTGTGCCTGGCGACGGTGGTGGCGGGTTACTACAACGCCAACGCGGGCCTGTACCGCTTCGCCGCTGCCGAACTCACGGGCCCGGAGGGCCGCGAGAAGGCGGTGTCGTGGGTGATGGCCGGCGGCCTGATCGGCGCGATCGTCGGGCCCAATCTGGCGGCGCGCACACGCGACCTGACCGAGGTGCCGTTCGCGGGGGCCTACCTGGCCTTGGCGGGTGTGGCGGTGCTGGGCATGGGGCTCATGGCCTTCTTGAAATTTCCGCCGGTGCCTGCCCCTGTGGCCGGCGACGTGGGCCGACCGCTGTCGCAGATCGTGCGCCAGCCGGTGTTCATCGTGGCGGCTCTGGCCGGGGCGCTCAGTTATGGCGTGATGAACCTGCTGATGGCGGCGACGCCGCTGGCCATGGACCAATGCGGGCTGCCGTTTTCTGACGCGGCCCTCGTGCTGGAGTGGCATGTGATCGGCATGTTTGCGCCGGGTTTTTTCACCGGCAGCCTGATCAAGCGCTGGGGCGCGCTCAAGGTGATGGGGCTGGGCGTGGTGCTCAACGTCGCCTGCATCGCCATCGCGCTGTCGGGCGTGCAGCTGCACCAGTTCCTGGTGGCCTTGTTCCTGCTCGGCGTCGGCTGGAATTTTCTGTTCACCGGCAGCACCACGCTGTCGCTGTCGGCGTATTCGCCGCAGGAGCGTGATCGCGCACAAGGCGCCCTGAACTTTTTGGTGTTTGCGGTCATGGCCATGAGCTCGCTGTTCTCCGGCGTGCTGGTGACCACGCGCGGCTGGAGCCAGTTGAACTGGGGGTCGCTGCTGCCGGTGGCGGTGTGCGCCGCGGCGCTGCTGTGGCTGGCGGCGCGCCAGCGCGCGCTCAAGGCATCCGCGCAATAACCTCGGCCACGGCCGCCGTGAGGCGCTTGGCGTAGGGCACGTGCAAAAACTCGTTGGGGCCATGCGCGTTGCTGCGCGGACCGAGGACACCGCACACCATCATCTGCGCCGTCGGAAATCCTGCACTGAGCATGTTCATCAGCGGGATCGTGCCGCCCTGGCCGATGTAGCCGCAGGGCGCGCCGAAATGCGCCTGCGAGGCGTGCTGCAAGGCCTGCTCGAACCACGGCGTGGTGGCCGGCGCGTTCCAGCCGGTGGCCACGCCGCCCGGCTCAAAGGTGACGCGCGCTTGATAGGGCGCGTTGTCTTCGAGCAGCGTCTTGAGCTGCTGCACGGCCTGCGCGGCGTCGACCAGAGGTGGCAGGCGCAGCGACAACTTGAAGGCGGTGTAGGGCCGCAGCACATTGCCCGCGTCTTGCAGCGAGGGCAGGCCCTCGGCGCCCGTCACCGACAGCGTCGGAATCCAGGTGCGATTGAGCAGCGCCTGCAGCGGGTCGGTGGTGGTGGGCAGGGTGAAGGCCGTCGAGCCCTCGCAGTCGGCGTGGGCCCAGGGAAAACG
>JBIKUT010000076.1:0-7933 GCA_044347465.1 Ramlibacter sp. | reverse complement strand
CTGATCGTGCTTGGCGCGGTGGCCAGCGTGTCGATTGCTGGCCTGTTCCAGGCGGGCTTCGTGATTGCGATGGTCCTCCTGGCCATGCTGGCGGTGCTGGCACGCTGGAAGGCGCGTCATGAAGACATGAGTGGCGCCCGCCGTGCGCCGATGCGTGTGGTGGGCCGCTACATCCTGGTAGCGGCGCCGGCGCTGGTGCTGCCTTTCCTGATTCGCAGCGCGGTGGGCGAGGGTGTGGCCACGGCCACCGAGGTCTCGACGGTCGCTGTGATCTATGCGCTTTTTGTGGGCCAGGTGCTGTATGGCGGCATCGGTCTGCGCAAGTTCTACAGCATGCTGGTTGAGACGGCGGCGCTCTCCGGTGCGGTGCTGCTCGTGCTGGGCGCGGCCTCGGCGATGGCCTGGTCCATCACGCAAAGCGGGGTGGTGCAGCAGATGTCCCAGTTCATGACCACGCTGCCCGGTGGTTGGATGGGGTTCATGGCCCTGACCATCGTCGTCTTTCTGGTCCTGGGCTGCTTGTTAGAGGGCCTGCCGGCGGTGCTGCTGCTGGCGCCCATCATGTTCCCGATCGCCAGAAAACTGGGCATCCACGACATCCACTATTCCATGGTGATTGTTTGTGCGATGAACATCGGTCTGATGATGCCCCCCATTGGCGTGGGCTTCTACATTGCCTGCCGCATCGGCGGTACCAAGCCCGACGAGGTGATCGTCGCGATCTGGCCCTATCTGGTGGCGCTTTTGATTGGCGTGATCATCATCGCCGCCGTGCCCTGGCTGTCTACTGTGGCACTCTGACCCTGCCTATGATTTCTTTGTATCGAACCATGGCGCGCATACGCGCCTTCGAGCTCGCGGCCGAAGTGGCCAGCCAGGGCGGTGTGCAGGTGCTGGGTGCCACGCTCAGTGACAGCGCCAAGGTGCGCGGGCCTTTGCACCTGTCCATCGGCCAGGAGGCAGTGGCGGCCGGCGTGTGCGCGCACCTGGTGCGCGAGGATTACCTAACCAGCACCCACCGTGGGCATGGCCACACCCTGGCCAAGGGCGGTGACATGCCCCGCATGATGGCTGAACTCTTTGGACGCGCCGGCGGCAGCAATGGCGGCAAGGGCGGCTCGATGCACATTGCCGACTTCTCGGTCGGCATGCTGGGAGCCAATGGCGTGGTCACGGCCGGCTTGCCGATTGCCTGCGGCGCGGCACACGCCCTGAAGCTACAAGGTCGCCCGCAGGTGGTGGCCTGTTTCTTTGGTGATGGCGCTATCAACCGCGGCCCCTTCCTCGAGGCCCTGAACTGGGCCTCGGTGTTTCAGCTGCCAGTGCTCTTCATCTGCGAGGACAACCGCTTTTCCGCCACCACCCACACCGGCAAATTGACGGCCGGCCCTGGCGTGCTTGCGCGCGCGCAAGCGCTAGGCGTGACCGGTGAGTCGGTCGATGGCAACGATGTGATGGCCGTGCACGAAGCGGCAGGTCGTCTGGTCAGCGCTGTGCGCTCGGGCCAGGGCCCGCGCCTGCTGCATGCGCGCACCTGGCGTGTGCGCGGGCATGTGTCGGTAGACACCCAAGGCTATCGGGATCCGCAGGACCTGCTTGCGGCGCAAGAGGCCGATCCGCTGCGTCGCGCCCGTACCCAGTTTCTGGCGCAGGGCGTGAGCGCCGGCCAGCTCGATGCGATCGACGCGCAGGTGCAGGTCGAGATCGAGGCCGCTGTCGCCTTTGCGAATGCCTCGCCGCCACCCGATGGCGGGCAGGCCTACACCGACATCCAGACCACGGGGGCCGGCACATGGCACTGACCCGCATGACCTATGCCCAAGCCGCCGTGCGGGCCCTGGGCGATGCCATGGCGCGCGACTCGAAGGTCGTGGCCATGGGCGAAGACATCGGCCGTGGCGGCATCTTCGGCCAGTACAAGGGGCTGCAAGAGCGCTTCGGCGAGGACCGCGTGATCGATGCGCCCATCTCCGAAGCCACGATCGTGGGGGCCGGCGTGGGCATGGCGTTGGTCGGTATGCGGCCCGTCGTGGAGATGCGGGTGGTGGACTTCGCGCTATGCGCGATGGACGAGATCGTCAACCAGGCCGCCAAGAACCGCTACATGTTCGGCGGCCAGGGCCGTGTGCCCTTGGTGATGCGCCTGCCGATTGGCATGTGGCAGAACTCGGCCGCGCAGCACTCGCAAAGTCTGGAGGCCTGGTTTGCACACCTGCCGGGTGTGGTGGTGATGTGTCCGTCAACGCCGCAAGACAACTACGCCATGCTGGCCTGGGCGCTGCAAAGCGAGGATCCGGTGGTCTACATGGAAAACAAGGAGCTGTGGTCGCTGGAGGGTGAGGTCGATGATGCCGCCGCGGCCTATGTGCCGGGTCGCGCGCGGATCGCGCGGCGCGGCAAAGACCTCACGATCGTGAGCTGGTCGGCGGCAGTGCACGGCGCTGCCCGCGCTGCGGAGCAACTGGCGGGTCTGGGCGTGGACGCCAGCCTGATCGATCTGGGGTCCTTGTGGCCCTGGGACCGTGAGGCGGTCTTGCAAGACTGCGCGCGCACCGGTCGTCTGTTGGTGGTGCACGACGCGGTGCAGGCCGGCGGCTTCGGCGCCGAAATCGCAGCCACTGCGGCCCAGGCCACGGGCTGCCGGGTGGCGCGCCTGGGCGCGCCGCGCATCCCGGTGGGCTATGCCACGTCGCTGGAAACGGTGGCTCGCATCCAGCCGGCTGCCATCGTGCAGGCGGCGCAATCCCTCATGGCGGGCGCCGCGCACACGGCGACAGCCTGAAACTCCGGGGAGTCGATCCCCTTCATTCCATTTACTTCAAGCAAGAAAAAACCCATGAAAGTTTTCTACGACAAAGACTGTGATCTGAGCCTGATCAAGGGCAAGACGGTGGCCATCATTGGTTATGGCTCGCAGGGCCACGCGCATGCGCAGAACCTCAATGACAGCGGTGTGAAGGTGGTGGTGGGCCTGCGCAAGGGCGGCGCCTCCTGGGACAAGGTGGGCAAAGCCAACCTGAAGGTGATGGAAGTCAATGACGCCGTCAAATCTGCCGACGTCATCATGATTTTGCTGCCCGACGAACAGATCGCCGAGGTGTACAAGAACAACGTCGAGCCGCACGCCAAGGCGGGTGCTTCGCTGGCATTTGCGCACGGCTTCAACGTCCACTACAACCAGGTCGTGCCGCGTGCGGACCTGGACGTGTGGATGGTGGCGCCCAAGGCCCCGGGCCACACCGTGCGCAGCACCTACGCGCAAGGCGGCGGCGTGCCGCACCTGGTGGCGGTGCACCAGGACAAGAGCGGCAAGGCGCGTGATCTGGCGCTGTCGTATGCGATGGCCAATGGCGGCGGCAAGGCCGGCATCATCGAGACCAACTTCAAAGAAGAAACCGAGACCGACCTCTTTGGCGAGCAGGCTGTGTTGTGCGGCGGTGCGGTCGAATTGATCAAGATGGGCTACGAGACGCTGGTGGAAGCCGGCTACGCCCCGGAGATGGCCTACTTCGAGTGCCTGCACGAGCTCAAGCTGATCGTGGACCTGATCTACGAAGGCGGCATTGCCAACATGAACTACTCGATCTCCAACAACGCGGAGTACGGCGAGTACGTCACGGGTCCCGAGGTGATCAACGAGCAGTCGCGTGCGGCGATGCGCAATGCGCTCAAGCGCGTGCAAAACGGCGACTACGCCAAGATGTTCATTCTGGAAGGCCGCACGGGCTATCCGAGCATGACGGCACGTCGTCGCAACATGGCCGAACACAGCATCGAAGTGGTGGGCGCGCAGCTGCGGGCCATGATGCCCTGGATCGCCAAGAACAAGCTGGTCGACCAGACCCGCAACTAAAGGCCTGCGATGGCAGACAGCGCTCCCTTGCGGGTGGCCCTTGTCACCGGCGCGGCGCGCGGCATCGGCTTGGCCACCGCGCGCTGGTTTCTCGCGCGTGACTGGCGGGTCGTCGCCGTCGACAAAGACGCGCAGGTCCTGGCCTCGGCGCAGTCCGAGCTCGAGCGCGAGTCGCCCGGGCGCGTGTTGGCACCGGTGTGCGATGTCTCCGATCCCGCGCAAGTCCAGGCCCTGATCACGCGCATCGATGGCGCCTGGGGCCGCATCGACGCCCTCGTGAACAACGCGGGTGTCGCCGTCTTCAAGCACCTGGTGGCCACGACCTTCGAGGAGTGGCGCCATGTGATGGCCACCAACCTCGATGGGGCCTTCTTGTGCAGCCAGGCTTGTGTACCCCTGATGCGGCGCCAAGGCAGCGGCAGCATCGTCAACATCGCGTCCATCTCGGGGCTGCGGGCCAGCACCATGCGGGTGGCTTATGGCACCAGCAAGGCGGCTTTGATCCACCTGACCCGACAGCAGGCCGTGGAACTCGCGCAGTTCGGTATCCGATGCAATGTCATCGCGCCTGGGCCGGTCGAGACCGCCATGGCGCGACAAGTGCACACGCCGGCGATCCGGGCGGACTATCGTGACACCATCCCGCTGGCCCGCTACGGCACCGAGGAGGAGATCGCCGCCGGCATCGGCTTCCTGTGTTCGAGTGAGGCCAGCTACATCACCGGCCAGGTGCTGGCGGTCGATGGCGGCTTCGACGCGGCCGGCGTGGGTTTGCCCACCTTGCGCCGCGATTTCGCCGGCGGGTAAGCGGGCAGGGGCACGTCGTTGCGGCTTGCGTCGGCCTCAGGGGAAACCCGCACGATGAGGTTTGCATAATGGTCATACCGCTGCTCCAAGCGTGGCATCCCTGAGGCAACGGGGCGTGTCCGCTGGGACAGTCGCAGGCTTGCTTTGAGAAGTTCCAACGAAATCCTTGCCTTGGCTCCCCTGACTCCACAACGAGAACACGCCGGCCGCACCGCGATGGTGACCGGCGGCGCCAGCGGTATCGGCCTGCAGATCGCGCAGGACCTGGCCGCCCGCGGGGCCGCGCTGTGTATCCTCGATCGCAATGCCGACGCCGCCCGCAACGCGGCGGCCTCGCTGGAGGCCGCGGGCGCTCTCGCGCAGGCCTACGTAGTCGACCTGGCTGATGCCGAGGCCACCCGCCAGACACTGGCCCAGGCCCTGAATCAGGTGGGCACCATCGACATCCTTGTGAACAACGCCGGTATCGTGGCCACGGTGCCGGCCACCGATGTGACGCTGTCGCTGTGGCAAACCACCTTGGCGGTGAACCTGACTGCGCCCATGGTGCTCACGCAGGGCGTGCTCCCTGGCATGAAGGCCCAGGGCTGGGGTCGAGTGGTCAACGTCTCTTCGATCAGTGGTGTGCGCGCCGGCACCGGCCGTCTGGCCTACGGCACCAGCAAGGCCGCTCTGATTGCGATGACAGGCCAGTTCGCTATTGAGTCGGCCGAATGGGGTGTGACCGTCAACGCCATCGCCCCCGGTTTTGTCGATACGCCCATGCTGCGCAGCCTCAATGGCAGCTCGCGTCCGACCACCTTCACCGACGTCATCCCCATGGGTCGGCTGTGCTCGCCCGAGGAGGTGTCTAGTGCGGTGATGTTCTTTGCTTCCGCGCAGTCGGCCTTCATCACCGGCCAGACGCTGGGCGTCGATGGCGGCTACCTCGCCAGTGGCCTGTTCAATCGCAAGCTGTTCGAGATTCCCGCTGCCACACCGGCCGCGCCCTGAAGGCGGCCACCGAGTTTTTTCCCTCCCTTTGACAACAACCAGGAGACTGACGATGACCTTTTCCCGCCGCACCCTGATCAAGGCCACCGGCCTTGCTGCCGCCACCGTCGCCGCGCCGCTCAAGCTCGCGTACGGTCAGACCGCCGAATTCACCTTCAAGTACGCGAACAACCAGCCGCCCGTGCACCCGATGAACGTGCGCGCCAAGGAGGCCGTCGAGGCGATCCGCAAGGAAACCAACGGCCGCCTGGACATCCAGCTGTTTCCGAGCAACCAGCTGGGCTCTGACACCGACACCCTGAGCCAACTGCGTTCGGGCGGCGTCGAGATGTTCAACCTCTCGGGCCTGATCCTGGCCACCCTGGTGCCGCCGGCGGCCCTCAACGGCCTGGGCTTCGCCTTCCCCAACTACGACACCGTGTGGCGTGCCATGGACGGTGACGTCGGTAAATACGTGCGCGAGCAGATCGGCAAGGCCGGCCTGGTCGCCATGGACAAGATCTGGGACAACGGCTTCCGCCAGATCACCACCTCCACCAAACCCATCAACACCGCCGAGGACCTGCGTGGCTTCAAGATCCGCGTGCCGGTCTCGCCGATGTGGACCTCGATGTTCAAGGCCTTCGACTCGGCCCCTGCCTCGATCAACGCCTCCGAGATGTACACCGCGCTGCAGACCAAGGTGGTGGACGGCCAGGAGAACCCGTTTGCCGTGATCAGCAATTTCAAGCTGTACGAAGTTCAGAAGTTCTGCTCGATCACCAACCACATGTGGGACGGCTTCTGGACCCTGATCAACCGCCGCGCCTGGGACCGCCTGCCCGCCAACGTGCGCGACATCGCAGCCAAGCACCTGAATGCCGCTGCGATGGCCGAGCGCGTCGACGTGGCTGCCCTGAACGGCAGCCTGCAAAAGGACCTGACCGCACGCGGCATGGTCTTCAACACCCCGAACACCGCTCCCTTCCGCGAGAAACTGCGCACCGCCGGTTTCTTCAACGAGTGGAAAGGCAAGTTCGGCGACGAGGCCTGGGCCGCCATGGAGCGCTACACCGGCAAGCTCGGTTGAAGTCGCGTTCTGAGGGAATCGAACCATGACGCAGTCCCCGGGTGAAGCCCTGGAAGGGGCCGCACCCGAGGCCGCGCGCCCGAGTCCGCCCTGGATGTGGCCGCTGGAGGTGGTCTCCGCGGCCCTGATGCTCAATGTCACGATCCTGCTGCTGGCAGGCGTGATTTCTCGCTACGTGTTTGGCAAGCCCCTCGTGTGGTCTGACGAGGTGGTTTCGATCTCCTTTGTCTGGCTCACGATGTTGGGTGCGGCCATCGCGCTGTATCGCAACGAGCACCTGCGACTGAACCTGTTCGTGGACATGCTCCCCGAGCGGCCGCGTGAATTCGTGCACGCCTTTGCCTTGGTGGCCATCGCCGCCTTGCTGCTCGTGCTTCTTAAGCCGGCCTATGAGTACATGCAGGACGAGTGGTTCATCCGAACGCCGGCGCTGGACATGCCCAATGCCTTCCGCGTGGCCTCGATCGGCTTTGGCTTTCTAGCCATGCTGGGGATGATCCTGCTGTACGCCGCCCGCACCGTGCGCAAGGCGGATCTCGCCCTGGCCGCCTTGCTGGTGGCCGCCATTGCAGGTGCGTGCTGGATGCTCTCGCCCCAGTTGATGAAGCTGGGTACGAGCAACATCGGCATCTTCCTGATCGGCTTCGTGGCCGTGGCCCTGGTGGCAGGCGTGCCGATTGCGTTTTGCTTTGGAATCGGCGCGGTCTGCTACCTGGCGTTTTCCACCCAGGTGCCGCTGACTGTGGTCATTGGCCGCATGGACGAAGGCATGTCCAGCCTGGTGCTGGTGTCGGTGCCGATTTTTGTGTTGCTTGGGTGCGTGCTCGATGCCACCGGCATGGGCAAGGCCATCGTCGACTTCCTGGCGTCGCTGCTCGGTCACATCAAGGCCGGCATGTCCTACGTGCTGCTCGGGTCGCTGTTCATCGTCTCGGGTATCTCGGGCTCCAAGGTGTCAGACATGGCGACCGTCGCGCCCGCGCTGTTTCCCGAGATGAAGCGTCGCGGCCACAAGCCGCGCGAAATGGTGGCCTTGTTGGCCACGGGCGCCGCGATGGCCGACACCGTGCCCCCCAGCATCGTGCTGATCGTGCTTGGCGCGGTGGCCAGCGTGTCGATTGCTGGCCTGTTCCAGGCGGGCTTCGTGATTGCGATGGTCCTCCTGGCCATGCTGGCGGTGCTGGCACGCTGGAAGGCGCGTCATGAAGACA
>JBIKUT010000075.1:0-7964 GCA_044347465.1 Ramlibacter sp. | reverse complement strand
GGCCTTGTCCGGCATCTGCTCACGTGCCGCCTGGATGCCCCGCATGATGAACTCGAAGTGGGCGAGGTCGTAGCGCTCGTCCTCACCAATCATCAGGAATTCCTTCTGCGAGTTCGACGCGCCATGCAGGCCGTGCGAACCGTAGAACATGAAGATCTTGAAGCTGGAGACGCCATGCTTTTCAATCAGCATCGGGATCTCTTCGATGTGCTTGCGGTCCATCGGCGCCAGGTGGAATCCGTAGTCCACATGGAAACGCCCCTTGGAGATCTTGAGCACCTCCGGATAGAACTTGGCGTAGGGGCCGCCCTTGTTCAGGTAGTACTGGCCGGTACGAAAGTAGTTCAGGCTGGAGGTCACGCCGCCCATGGCGGCGGCCTTGCTCTCGGTGACTGCGTCTTCGTCCAGGGGCGAGTAGATGCCACTGTGCATGTGGGCGTCAACCACGCCCGGGAAGGCCAGGCGACCCTTGCCGTCATAGACCTTCTTGGCCTGAGTTACATCGATCCCGGGGGCCACCTTCACCACTCGCTCACCGGTGATGGCAATGTCGCCCTCATGCACCACATTGCCGTGGGGGCGCACGACGCGCACGTTCTTGATCAAGAGGTCATACGGGGGTTGGCTCATGAGGTCTCCAAGGTCTTAGAGGGAATGCGTTCGCGCAAAAGAGGGAACAGGCCGCCGGCGTTCACCATCGCCAGGAGGAAATCAGGCACCGGCGCGCAAGCCAGGCGACGACCGTCAGCAGCGAGCACGGCGGGCGCGCCCACCGCCTGCAGGTCCAGGAGCACGGTCTCGCCTTCGGCCAGGGTCTCGGCCTCGGGGCAGGTCAGAAGCAGCAAGCCCAGGTTGTAGGCATTGCGGAAAAACAGGCCGCTGTAGGACGGCGCGATGACAGCGGCCACACCCAGATGACGCAGCGCACCGGCCGCCTGCTCGCGCGAGGAGCCGATGCCAAAGCCGGGGCCCGCGGCGATCACATCGCCGGGGCGCACCTCGCGCGCAAACTCAGGACGCAGCGCCTCCAGGCAGTGCGGGGCGATGCCGTCGATGCCCAGCTTCATGTAGGCGCCGGGGGCCAGCACGTCGGTGTCGACATCGGCGCCCAGGCGCCAGACGCGGTGCGCGCCAGCGGTGATCTCACCCGTCATGCGGCCACCTCGGACATCATCTCGCGCGGGTCGCAGATGCGTCCGGCCACGGCCGATGCGGCCACGGTGTAGGGCGAGGCCAGGTAGACCCCGGTGTCAGGCGATCCCATGCGGCCGCGGAAATTACGCGCGGTGCTGGAGATCACGCTGCGCGCCTGCGAGAGCGAATCGCCATAGCCAGCACAGGCGCCGCAGGCAGTGGCCCCCACTTCGGCGCCCGCATCACGCAGCACCTGCATCAGGCCTTCGCGCTCGGCCTGCGCCTGGTCTTGCTGCGTGGCAGGCGCGACGATCAGGCGCACGCCGGTGGCGGCACGACGTCCGCGCAGCAAGGAGGCGGCGGCCCGCAAATCGTCGATCTTGGCGCCGGTGCAGGCGCCTAGGTAGGCCACGTCAATGGCCGTGTCTTCGTGGCGGGTGACGTCGCCGGCGTTGGCCGGGCTGTGCGGTGCGGCCACCTGGGGCGCCAAGATGGACGCATCGAAGACATGCTGCTCCAGCGGGGCGCCCTCGTCGGTGCGCCAGTGCGACAGATCGCCCAAGGCGCTGACGTCGACGCCCGCTGTGCGCAGCCACGCGAGGGTGGTGGCATCGGGGGCCACCAAGCCGGCCTGGGCGCCCAGCTCGGCGCTCATATTGGCCAGGGTCATGCGCTCGTTCATGGACAGCGCACGCACCGCTTCGCCGCGAAACTCCAGGGCCTGGTAGGCGCCGCCGTTCATCCCAAAGCGGCCGATCATGTGCAGCATCATGTCCTTGGCGCTCACGCCCGGTGCCAGGCGACCCGACCAATCCAGCGCGATGGTGCGCGGCACCTGCAACCAGATCTCACCGGTCACGACCACGCCCAGCATCTCGGTGCTGCCGATGCCGAACATGTAGGCGCCAAACGCGCCGCCGGTGGGTGAGTGCGAGTCGCCCCCCACGCAGAACATGCCCGGTCGGATATGGCCATGCTGGGGCACCACCACGTGGCAGATACCCTGGCTGTCATAGACATGTGGCAGGCCTTCGTCGCGCGCCCAGTCGCGAGCGATGCGCACGATGCGACGCGATTCTTCGTCGCGCTCGGGCACGTAGTGGTCCATCACCAGCACCACACGCGCAGGGTCCCAAATTTTCGCGCCCAGGTCTTCGAGCATGGGCTTGAGGCGCCGCGGGCCCGAAGAGTCATGGAACATGGCCAGGTCGACCTGGCACGTCACCACCTCGCCGGGCGTGACCTGCGTGCGCCCCGCAGCGCGGGCCACCAGCTTCTGGGCCAGGGTCATGGGCATGGAGGGGGCCGACATGATCGACGTCAGATGCCCAGATAGGCGCGGCGCAGGCGGTCACTGGCGAGAAGCTCGCCCGGCAAGCCCGAAAATTCGATCGCGCCGTTTTCCATCACGTAGGCGCGCTGCGCGATCTCGAGCGACTGCCCGACGTTCTGTTCGACCAGCAAGATGGCCAGACCCTGTTGGTGCAGCTGCGAGATCAGGCTGAACATTTCCTCGACCAGCAGCGGCGACAGGCCCAGCGACGGTTCGTCCAGGATCAACAAGCGCGGCTCGGCCATCAGCCCGCGGCCGATCGCCAGCATCTGCTGCTCGCCGCCGCTCATGGTGCCGGCCAGTTGAGACAAGCGCTCTTTGAGGCGGGGGAAGATGCCAAACACGCGCTCGAGATTCTGCGCGCGGCGCTCGCGGGCGCGGGCGAAGCTTCCGAGCTCCAGGTTTTCCAGCACCGACAGATTGGGGAAGACACGCCGCCCCTCCGGCACCTGGATCAGCCCGGCCTGGACGATGGCGCGGTAGTGCGTGCCCGCCAGCGGCTGGCCATCGAAACGGATGGTGCCCGCGCGCGCCGGCACGATGCCGCACAGGGTGTTGTTGAACGTGGACTTGCCCGCGCCATTGCTGCCCAAAAGGGCGACGATCTCGCCAGGGTTCACGACCAGATCGACGCCACGCAGGATCTCGACCGCGCCATAGCCACTGCGCAGGCCTGCCACTTCCAACAGCGGCGTGCTCATACCGACGCCCCCGTTGCAGCGCCGGCCAGGCGCTTGGCCGTGCCATGCCCCAAATACGCCTCGATCACGCGCGCATCGCGGGTCACCTCGTGCGGCGCGCCTTCGGCAATCAACTGACCCTGCGCCAGCACCCAGACATGGGCAGCCAGGTTCATCACCGCCTGCATCACGTGCTCGATCATCAGCACGGTCACGCCTTCGTCGGCGATGCCGCGTACCACGGGCAGCATCTCGCCCACTTCTTGGGGGTTCAGGCCGGCCAGCACCTCGTCCAGCAGCAGCAGACGGGGCCGGGTGGCCAGCGCGCGCGCCAGCTCCAGGCGCTTGCGACCGGCCACGGTGAGGTCGCCGGCAGGTTTGTCCAGTTGCGACGCCAGGCCCACGCGCTGCGCGACACCCTCGGCCTGCGCCAGCGCCTCGGCGCGATCGGCGCAATGCAGGTGCGCGCCCACCGCGATGTTCTCGCGCACGGTCTGCGCGGCGAAGGGCTGCACGATCTGGAAGGTGCGGGTCATGCCGCGACGCGCATTGCGGTGCGGGGGCTGACCGGTGATGTCCACACCCTCGAGCTCCACCCGTCCGGTGTCGGGCGTAAGAAAGCCGGACATGAGCGCGAACAGCGTGGTCTTGCCCGCGCCATTGGGGCCGATCAAAGCACTGAGCTGCCCCTGAGGCAGGGTGAGCGTCACATCCTGCACCGCACGCAGGCCGCCGAAGGACTTGGAGACGCCCGAGAGACGCAGCATGTCGGTCATGCGCCCTCCCCCTTGCGCTTGTCCTGGCCGGTTTGCGCGCGCCAGACCGCAACGACCGAGCGGCCCAGGCCGGCCACGCCGCGCGGCGCGAACATGACGATCATCACCAGCACGCAGCCGTAAATGATCATGTTGATGCCAGGCAAGTTGCCAAACAGGTTGCGCGTGAGATCCGACAGCAGGTGCAGCGTCGCGGCCCCCAGCAGCGGCCCCCAAAGGGTGCCCAGGCCACCCACGATGGCGGCCACCAAGGCCTCAACCGAAGCATGTGCGCCATACGCGATAGCCGGATCGATGTACTGGAACACCTGGACATAGAACGCCCCGGTAGCGCCCATGAGACCGCCGGAGAGGCCAATCGCCCCCAACTTCACGCGGAAAGGATCGACGCCGATGGCGCGCGCGGCGTCTTCGTTGTCACGCACAGCCTGCAGCCAGGCACCAAAACGCGAGTGGCGCAACCAGGCGGTGATGACCAGGGCCATCACCAGCAGGCCCAGCGCTAGCCAGATGAACCCAGCGCGCCCGCCAAACTGCATATTGCCGGCACCTTCTTGCAACGGCAGCATCAAGCCGACGCCAGCGCCGGTGAAGGGCACCGAGAGGGCCACCACACGAAACACCTCGGCAAAGGCCAGCGTCACCAGGGCGAAGTACGAACCCTTGAGGCCATAGCGGAAGGTGAGCGCGCCCACGAACAGGCCCACCGCCGCCGACAGCACGATGGCCAGCGCCAGCGCAGGCCAGGGATTGAGGCCCCACTGCATCTGCGCGATGGCCTGCACATAGGCGCCGGTGCCAAAAAAGAGCGCGTGACCGAAGGAGAACTGGCCGCCATAGCCGCCCAGCAGGTTCCAGGCTTGGGCCATGAGGGCGCCATAGAGCACCATCATCACAAAATTGAGCAGCACGCCCGAAGACGTGACCAGGGGCACGCAGGCCACGAGCAACGCAAACAGCGCGATCGCTAACAGATCACGCTTCATGTCTTGGCTCCAAACAGCCCCTGCGGGCGCAGCAGCAGCACCGCGATAAAGATCAGAAAAATACCAATCTGCCCCAGCGACTCACCAAACCACAGCCCCCCCAGCGACTCGACGACCCCGATCAAGAAGCCCCCAAGCAAGGCGCCCGCAAAGCTGCCCATGCCACCCAGGACCACGATGGTGAAGGCGACCAGCACAAAGCCATTACCCACCTGAGGGTTGACGTAGTACGCGGGTAAGAGGAAACACGCCGCAGCGCCCAGGCAGGCCAGGCCGATGCCAAAGCTCATGGCGTAGACATGTTCCACGTTGATCCCCATGAGGCGGGCGCCCTGCTTTTCCTTGGCGACCGCGCGGATCGCGCGACCCAGGTCGGTGCGACCCATGAGCCAAAGCAGCACGAGCGAAGCCAGCACCGCGCCGCCGAAGGCCACTACCTTGGGCAAGGCGATCATGGCGCCGGCGATCGGCACCGTGCTGAGGGTGTAGGCGGTGTCGATGGTGCGCGTGTCGGAGCGAAACGCCAGCAGCGCCACGTTCTCCAGCACGATGGAGATCCCCAGCGTCACCAGCAGAATGTTCTCGTCCTTCCCGTGACTGGCCCGCTCGATCACACCCCGCTGCAGCAGGTAGCCGGCCACGAACATGACCCCCACCATCACCGGCAAGGCGAGGTAGGGATCGATGCCCAGGATCTGACGCAGGAAGTACACGCCGTACAACGCCATCATCAACGCCGCGCCGTGCGCGAAGTTGATGATGTGCAATACGCCGTAGATCAGCGTCAGCCCCAGGGCCACCAGCGCGTAGACCGCGCCGGTGGTCAGTCCGTTGAGGACTGCGGGAAACAGGATGGACAGTTCGAACATCAGGCCTTGAGCGGGAAGATCGGCTCGGCCTCGCGGTAGTCACGCGGGATGATGACCTTGATGTCGTTCTTCTGCACCTGCGTCATGAGCGGCTGCGCGCCGGTGTTCTGACCGTTGACGAACTTGGTCGGGCCGTACGGCATGATGTGATCAGCGAAGGTGCTCGACTCCAGCGCCGCGATGATGGCGGCGCGGTCGGTGGACTTGGCGCGCTCGATCGCGTCACCCAGCACACGCATCGCGGTGTAGGTCATGAAGACTTCATAGCTGAAGAAGGCGCCCTTGGCCTCGACACGCTTTTTCAGTTCGGCGCTGCGCTTGTCGCGCGGGTTGAACCAGTGGTTGCAGTCGATGATGCCGTTGGAGGCGTCCGGGAATTCCTTCACGAACTTGTACTGCGAGGCCGCGCCGCCCAGCACCGAGTAGATCGCCTTGGGGGTGACCTTCTGCTGCTGCATGGTGCGCACCAGCAGGGCGTACTCGTTGTAGTAGTTGGCCGGGATCACGATGTCCGGGTTCACGGCCTTCATGCGCAGCACGATGTTGTTGAAGTCGCGCGTGGGGTTGGCGTGCTTGATCACCTCTTTGACTTCGTAGCCATAGCCCGGAAGTTCGCGCGAGAGCAGGTTGGCGGTGCCGGTGCCAAACAGCGACTCTTCGTGAATGATCATGACCGTGCGGGCGGGCTTGCCGGCCGCGGTGTTCAGCACGTGCAGGTTGGCCACGGCTACCTCGGCGCACTTGCGGTAGCCGGGACCGAAGCGGAAGGTGTTCTTCAGGCCCCGCTCGACGATCTGGTCGGCCACGCCGACGTCGACCACATGCGGCAGGTTGTACTTGGCGGCGGCCTGGGTGGTGGCTAGGCAGATGGCGGAGGCGAAGGCACCGACCACGGCGCTGGCGCCGGCTTCGTTGATCTTCTCGATCTCGGCGACACCGGCCTGCGGAGCGGACTGTGCGTCGGCCAGCAGGGCCTCGATCTTGGCGCCGCCCAGCGACTTGATGCCCGTCTTGTTGATGTCCTCGATGGCCAGCTGCGCGCCCAGGCGGCACTGCTGCCCCGAGTAGGCGAGCGCGCCGGTGACCGGGTGCAGCACGCCCACCTTGATCGGCTTGGCCTGCGCCCCGCCCACCAGGGGGAAAGCCAGCGCGGAGGCGCCGGCGGCGGTTTGCGTGATGAAGTGACGACGAGTGCTCATGGTGTTCTCCTTCGTTTAGTGAAACTGAGCTGACAACTCTTTACTGACCCAAACCTTGGCATCGATGCCGCCCACACGTGAGTGCTGCATCTGGTATTGATAACGATCCGGCCGGTACAGGCCGTGCAGCCATTGGACCGGGCGATCCTTGTCGTCGTAGATCAGGCGACGCACGGCCAGCAGCGGGCCACCGATCGGGACATCCAGATGCTGGGCCGAATCGGCGTCGGCCAGGACGGCGGTGATGGTCTGCTCGGCGCGTCCGACTTTGACGCCATCTTCTTCGAGCAGCAGCAGGATCGGCTTGCGACTCAACTCGCGGCGGGTGAAGGGACGGGCCACCGACAGCGGCACCCAGGTGGTCATGCGAGACAGCGGGCCTTCACGTGTGCTGCGCACCCGCACCGCCTTTTGCACCAGATCGCCAGCCGACACGTCCAGGGCCTCGGCCACCGATTCAGAGGCGGCCAAGGTCTCGAGCCCCATCACATTCACGGAGGTGCGCAGGCCCATGCTGACCAGGTTTTCCAGCAGGCCAGTGAGTTGGGTTTGCGACGAGGGTGCCGTCGCGGCCGTCCCTTCGGCCGCACGCGCCCGCGTGGGCAGGGTGGCGCGACCCGGATGCCGGGTGATCAAACCTTCGGAGGCCAGTTGCTCCAGGGCGCGGCGCACGGTGACCCGCGAGACGCCAAACGATTCCATGAGGGTCAGTTCGCCCGGCACACCGTCGGCGAAGCGGCCTTCATCCAACTGCTGGCGCAGCACCAGGTAGACCCGGTGGTATTTGGGCAGCGGCAGATTGGAGACGCGGGAATTTTCCACAACGCGATCGTGAGCTGCTCCTAATGTACTGTCAATAGGACATTTACTAGGGGAGTGGTTCGCTCGGGTATTCGTTCGCCTGCCTTCTCCGACGGGGCGCGTGACACGACCTCACGCGTGAAGCTTGAACGAGCGCGAAGCGCGCTGCGCGGGTGGGGGCGGGGT
>JBIKUT010000074.1:0-8008 GCA_044347465.1 Ramlibacter sp. | reverse complement strand
GGGTCGCCGCCGATGCCCACGGCGCTGGATTGGCCGATACCCAGCTCGGTCAGTTGCCCCACGGCTTCATAGGTCAGCGTGCCCGAGCGCGAGACCACGCCGATGCGGCCCTTCTTGTGGATGTGGCCCGGCATGATGCCGATCTTGATTTCGTCGGGGGTGATGAGGCCAGGGCAGTTGGGGCCCAGCAGCAGGGTGCGCTTGCCGCCGGCGGCTTCCTTGGCCTTCATGCGGTTACGCACTTCGAGCATGTCCTTGACCGGAATGCCCTCGGTGATGCAGATGGCCAGATCCAGGTCGGCCTCGACGGCTTCCCAGATGGCGGCCGCAGCGCCCGCAGGGGGCACGTAGATCACGGAGACGGTGGCGCCGGTTTGCTTGGCGGCTTCCTGGACCGAGGCGTAGATCGGGATGTTGAAGATCGACTCGCCGGCCTTCTTCGGGTTCACGCCCGCGACGAAGCAGTTCTTGCCGTTGGCGTATACCTGGCACTTCTCGGTGTGGAACTGACCGGTCTTGCCGGTGATGCCCTGGGTGATGACCTTGGTGTCTTTGTTGATGTAGATCGACATGAGATTTCCTTCGGGCTTTACTTGACGGCGGCCACGATTTTTTGCGCGGCTTCGGCCATGCTGTCGGCGCTGATGATCGGCAGACCCGATTCGGCCAGCATCTTCTTGCCCAGCTCCTCGTTGGTGCCCTTCATGCGCACGACCAGCGGCACGGACAGGTTCACCGCCTTGCAGGCAGTGATCACGCCGGTGGCGATGGTGTCGCACTTCATGATGCCGCCGAAGATGTTGACCAGGATGGCCTTGACCTTCTTGTTCTTCAACATGATCTTGAAGGCCTCGGTGACCTTCTCGGGGGTGGCACCGCCGCCCACGTCCAGGAAGTTGGCGGGCTCGGCGCCAAACAGCTTGATGGTGTCCATGGTGGCCATGGCCAGGCCCGCGCCATTGACGAGGCAGCCGATGTTGCCGTCCAGGCTGATGTAGGCCAGGTCGAACTTGGAGGCTTCGATTTCGGCGGGGTCTTCTTCGTCGAGGTCACGCAGGGCGACGATGTCGGGGTGACGGAACAGCGCGTTGGCGTCGAAGTTGAACTTGGCGTCCAGGGCGATGATGTTGCCCTTGCCGTCGCGGTTCAGGGGGTTGATCTCGACCAGCGAGGCGTCGGTGTCCATGTAGCAGGTGTAGAGCTTCTGGCACACGTCGATGAACTGGGCGACGGAGTCGGCTGGCATGCCCACGCCCTTGGCGATCTCCTGGCCTTGCGCGGGAGTCAGACCCGTGAGCGGATCGACAAAGACCGTGATGATCTTCTCGGGCGTGGAATGGGCCACTTCCTCGATGTCCATGCCGCCTTCGCTGGAGGCAATGAACGCGATCTTCTGGGTGGCGCGGTCGGTGACGATCGAGAGGTAGTACTCCTTCTGGATGTCCGCGCCGTCTTCGATGTACAGGCGCCGCACCTTCTGGCCCTCGGGGCCGGTCTGGTGGGTCTTGAGCTGCATGCCCAGGATCTGGCTGGCCAGTTCCTTGACCTGCTCGATGGACTTGGCCACCTTCACGCCGCCGCCCTTGCCACGGCCACCCGCATGAATCTGCGCCTTGACCACCCACACCGGGCCGCCGAGTTTCTGAGCGGCCTCGACCGCCTCCTGGACCGTGAAAGCGGGAATGCCGCGGGGAACGGGCACGCCAAAGCTGCGCAAGATCTCCTTGCCTTGGTACTCGTGAATCTTCATGAGGGGGTCTCTTTTGAGAAGCGGATCAGGGGTGCCCGGCAGGGTCGGAAGCAGGCCGGGTAACGGATGCCGGATAGCAGCGGGCGACTGTATCATGCTGCACGGCACCAATCTGGCGCAGCCCATCCGCTGTGGCACTGAGACGACGCCCCCTTTTCGCGAAGCCCCACCATGCCCAAAGTATTCATCGACGGCGAAGCCGGGACGACCGGACTGCAGATCCGCGAACGGCTCGCGCACATGCCGGCGATTGAGCTGGTCAGCATCGACCCGGCGCAGCGCAAGGACCCGGCTGCCAAGCGCGACCTGATGGCCGGCGTGGACCTGGTGATCCTGTGTCTGCACGATGAAGCGGCCGTGGAGTCGGCGGCGATGGTGGCCGAGATCGAGCGCACGCAGGGGCGCGGGCCGCGCATCATCGATGCGTCGACGGCACACCGCACCGCCGAGGGCTGGGTGTATGGCTTTCCGGAGCTGGCCGCCGGCCAGGCCGAGGCGGTGGCTGCGGCGCGGCGCGTGAGCAACCCGGGCTGCTATGCCACCGGCGCGATCGCCATCCTGCGCCCGCTGGTGGATGCAGGCCTGGTGCCGCGCGATTTCCCGCTGGCCCTGCCGTCGGTGTCGGGCTATTCGGGTGGCGGTCGCACCATGATCGAAGACTATGAAGCGGGACGCGCGCCCGCCTTCGAGCTGTATGCGCTGGGCCTCAAGCACAAGCACCTGCCGGAAATCATGAAGTACACCGGTCTCACGCGCCGGCCCGTCTTCACCCCCTCGGTGGGCAACTTCCGCCAGGGCATGCTGGTACAGCTGCCGCTGCATCTGGACCTGCTGCCCGGGCAGCCCTCACCGCACGACTTACACGATGCGCTGGCGCGCCATTACGCGGGCAGCGAGTGGGTCAGCGTGCAGCCCCCGACCGACAACGGCAAGCTCGATGCCTTGGCATTGGTGGACACCAACAGCATGGAGCTGCGCGTGTTTCACAACACCGACTACCACCACGCGGTGGTGGTGGCCCGCCTGGACAACCTGGGCAAGGGCGCCAGCGGCGCCGCGGTGCAAAACCTCAAGTTGATGCTGGGGATCTGAGCCCGACCTGCGCGCCGCCGGCGCGGCAGGCAAGCGACTCAATCCGCGTCGTCGAAGCCGCCGGCCAACACGCGGCGGATCACCTCACCCCCAAAGCCGCGCGCCGCTAAAAAGCGGGACTGCTTGGCGCGTGACGCGGCGTCTTGGGGCAGTGCGTCGAACTTGCGGCGCCAGACCTCGCGGGCCCGTGCGAGCTCGGTGCCCTTGAGCTGCGCCATCGCCTGGGCCACCACCTCGCCGTCGAGCCCCTTGGCCTGCAACTCCTGACGAATTCGCCCGGCCCCCAGGCGCGCCGCACGCCGGTGCAACACCGATTCGGCCACCCGCTCGGCGCTGATGAAGCCCTTGGCCTGCAACTCGTCGAGCGCGCGAGCCAGCTGGCCGGGCTCTTCTTCGTGTGCAGCGAGCTTGCGCTCGAGCTCCTGGCGCGAATGCTCTCGCATGGAGAGCAGACGCAGAGCCCGCCCCTTGAGCGAAGGCTGGAAGGCAGGAGCGGAGCGCGGCCCGGGCACAGCGGCTTATTCGGCGTCGGCGCGGCCTTCGTCGCCCACAGCCGCCGGCAGCAGCGGAATGCCGAGGCACTCACGCACCTTGTTCTCGATCTCGTGGGCGAGCTCGGGGTTCTCGCGCAGGAACTCGCGGGCGTTGTCACGGCCTTGGCCGATTTTTTCGCCGTTGTAGGCATACCAGGCGCCCGATTTTTCGAGGATGCGCGCGTTCACGCCCATGTCGATGATTTCACCGTGGCGACTGATGCCTTCGCCAAAGAGGATGTCGAATTCGGCGGTCTTGAAGGGAGGCGCGACCTTGTTCTTGACGACCTTGACCTTGGTCTCGTTGCCGATGGCCTCTTCGCCCTTCTTGATGGTGCCGGTGCGGCGGATATCGAGGCGAACCGAGGCGTAGAACTTCAGCGCGTTGCCGCCCGTGGTGGTCTCGGGCGAGCCGAACATGACGCCGATCTTCATGCGGATCTGGTTGATGAAGATGACCATGCAGTTGGTCTTCTTGATGGTGGCGGTGAGCTTGCGCAGGGCCTGGCTCATGAGGCGGGCCTGCAGGCCGGGGAGCGAATCGCCCATCTCGCCTTCGATTTCGGCCTTGGGCGTGAGCGCGGCGACCGAGTCGACGACGATCAGATCGACCGCGCCGGAGCGCACCAGGCTGTCGACGATCTCCAGGGCCTGCTCGCCGGTGTCGGGCTGAGAGATCAGCAGGTCAGGCAGGTTGACGCCCAGCTTCTGGGCATATTGCACGTCCAGGGCGTGCTCGGCGTCGACGAAGGCGCAGGTGCCGCCTTGGCCTTGCATCTGGGCGATGACCTGCAGGGTCAGGGTGGTTTTGCCCGAGGACTCGGGGCCGTAGATCTCGACCACGCGGCCGCGCGGCAGGCCGCCGACGCCCAGGGCGATGTCCAGACCCAGAGAGCCGGTGGAGACGACCTGGATGTCTTCGATCTTCTCGCCCTCACCCAGGCGCATGATCGTGCCCTTGCCGAACTGCTTCTCGATCTGGGCCAGCGCGGCCTGCAGGGCCTTGGACTTCTCGGAATCGGCGGCGGCGATCTTGGTTCCCTTGACTTGTGCGTCCATGAAAATTCTCCTTGAGGATCAATGACTTGCGGAAGATTCATCCAGTGTTTTTAATCACAGGCTGGATGCATGACCAGGACTTTAACCGCTCATTGCGCGCTGTAAACCCATTTTTTGGTCAGTTTGCCTTATCATTTTCGGGTGACTGAGATCCCCGCATCCCTACCCGAAGACGGCTGGCGCCAGACCCACCTGGGACGGCTGCTGGGACATGCGATGCGACGCTTCGACGAGCGGGTGCTGTACCTCATGGCCCACAACGTCGAGGTGCCACTGGCGCTGTCCAACTTGGCCGCCCGCGACCAGATCGGCGCGGCCCACATCCACATCACGCGGCATCTGGCCCTGGGCGGCTCGCGCCTGACCGATCTGGCCGTACGCGCCGGCATGACCAAGCAGGCCATGGGCGATCTGGTGACGCAATGCGAGGCCTGGGGCCTGGTGGTGCGCGCGCCCGACCCGCTCGACGCACGGGCGCGGCAGGTGCGCTTCACGCCCACCGGGCTGGCGTGGCTGCAGGCGTTTCGTGACGCGGTGGCTCAGGCCGAGGCGGAGTTCCGCGCGGAGGTGGGCGAGGCCGTCGCCACGGTGGTGGGGATGGGGCTGGAGGCGTACGCGGGGCCTGCGGCGTAGCCTGGGCTGGGCAACTCCTAAAATCAACCAGACCATCACAAGAAGACGCGGCGTGCCACACGGCGCCGCCCCCAAGGAGACCAGCGTGCGTATCCTCATCGCGGAAGATGACCAGGTCTTGGCCGACGGCTTGCTGCGCAGCCTGCGGGCCTCCGGTGCGGCCGTCGACCATGTGGCCAGCGGCACCGAAGCCGACGCGGCGCTCCTGGCCAACACCGAGTTCGACCTGCTGATTCTCGACCTGGGCCTGCCCAAGATGCACGGCCTGGAAGTCTTGCGCAAGCTGCGAGGTCGCGGTTCGGCCTTGCCGGTCCTGATCCTCACTGCCGCCGACGGCGTCGAGGAGCGGGTCAAGGGCCTCGATTACGGTGCCGACGATTACATGGCCAAGCCCTTCTCGCTGCAGGAGCTCGAAGCGCGCGTGCGCGCGCTCACGCGCCGCGGCATGGGCGGTGCCAGCAGCACGATCAAGCACGGCCCGCTGCTGTACGACCAGGCGGGCCGCGTTGCCACCATCGACGGCAAGATGATTGAGCTGTCCGCGCGCGAGCTGGGCCTGCTCGAAGTGCTGCTGCAACGCGCAGGGCGCCTCGTGAGCAAGGACCAGCTCGTTGAGCGCTTGTGCGAATGGGGCGAAGAGGTGAGCAACAACGCCATCGAGGTCTACATCCACCGCCTGCGCAAGAAGATTGAGAAGGGACCGATCCGCATTGCCACCGTGCGCGGGCTCGGTTACTGCCTTGAGAAGATTCCTAGCTGATGCGAATTTTTCAGCGCGAGCAACGCTCGCTGTTTGGCGAGATCCTGGACTGGATGCTCACCCCGCTGCTGATGCTGTGGCCGGTGAGCCTGGCGCTGACGTGGCTGGTGGCCCAGGCCATTGCCGACAAACCCTTCGACCGCGCCCTGGAGTTCAACGTGCGGTCGCTGGCGCAACTGGTCACCGTGCAGGATGGGCGGCCCCAGTTCTACCTCCCGCAGCCAGCGCGCGAGATCCTGCGCGCAGACGATGCCGACCAGATCTTCTACCAGGTCAAGCTGATGCCTGGCCCGCTGCTCGCCGGCGATCGCGACCTGACGGCGCCCAAGGAGCCGCAGGGCGTGGGCACAGTGGCCCTGCGTGACGACGAGATCCAGGGGCAGGATGTGCGCGTGGCCTCCACCTGGGTGGAACTGCCAGTGCCCGCGGGCGCGCCCGTACGGGTGCTGGTGCAAGTGGCCGAGACGCGCGAGAAGCGTTCGGTGCTGGCCACCGAGATCATCAAGGGCGTGATGCTGCCGCAGTTCGTGATCCTGCCGTTGGCGGTGCTGCTGGTGTGGCTGGCGCTGGCGCGCGGTATCAAGCCCCTGTCCGAGCTGGAGGAGCGCATACGCGCGCGCAAGCCCGATGATCTGTCGCCACTGGACGACCGAGCCGTGCCGCTGGAGGTGGCCCCACTGGTCGGCTCGGTGAATGATCTGCTGACACGCCTGAAGGACTCGTTGGCCACGCAAAAGCGCTTCCTGGCCAACGCCGCCCACCAGCTGAAAACACCGTTGGCCGGCCTGCGCATGCAAGCCGACCTCGCGCAGCGCGAGGAGAACGATGCCGACGCCCTCAAGCAATCCCTCAAGCAGATCGGTCACGCCAGCGTGCGCGCCACGCACACCGTGAACCAGCTGCTGGCCCTGGCACGCGCCGAAGACAGCGGGCGCGCGATGACCCTGCACCCCTGCAACCTGGCGGAGATCGCGATGGATGCGGTGCGCGACTTCCTGCCACGCGCGATGGACAAACACATCGACCTGGGCTACGAAGGCGCAACGGCCGACACGCGCGGCGTCACGCTCCTGGGCAATCGCACCCTGCTCAAGGAAGCGATCAGCAACCTCCTGGACAACGCCCTGAACTACACGCCCTCCAGCGCCGAACTCCCGGCGGTGATCACCGCCCGGGTGGTGGCCGACCCCTTCGGTCAGGTGCTGGTGCTGCAGGTAGAAGACTCCGGGCCCGGCATTCCTGCGGCCGAACGCGAGTTGGTGCTGCAACCGTTTTACCGGGCGCTGGGCACCCATGTGGATGGCTCGGGCTTAGGGCTGCCCATCGTGAACGAGATCGTCAAACAGCACCACGGCGAGATCCAGATCGAACCGATGCAAGCGGGCGCGTCGATGCCCGGCACGCGCATCAGTCTGCGCTTTCGGATCCAGGCCGCGTGAACGCCTAACGACAGGGCGCCAAGGGACGCCCGCCCAGCGCCGCCTGCAGCTCGCCCAGGCGCGGGCGCAGCAGGTCGTCCACCAGCGGCAGGCGCAAGGCCGGGCCGCGCAGCTCGGGGCGCTCTTGCACCACGCGGGCCGAACGCACATCCCGCGTGGCCAGTACCGCCAGTTGGTCGTTGGCGGCCGCCTGGCTGGTGAAGCCGCCCAAGGACAGGCCCGGCTCGAGCGCGGGATTGGTCACCGGCTCGAACGAGACACCCCGCCGGCGCAGTTCGCCCTTCTTGCGCTCGACCATCTCGACGTCGGGGTACTTGCCCATGTAGATGATCCAGCGCGCGGGTTCGACCGTGGCCTCCAGCCGCCAGCTACCCGCAGGCCAGGTGGCCAGTCGCTGGCGCAGGGCGGCGGCGACGGATTCCGGCAGGGGCGCAGTGGCCAGGCATTCGGGGGGGCGCAGGGGCGGCGCGGATTCGACCAGCCGCACCGCTTCTTCGCCCTGCACCAGGCGCATCGCCTCGGGCTGGACCTGCTGCGCCAGGCGCTGCGGCTCGGCCTGCGAGGACGGCCCCAGACCCCAGGGGCGTAGCAGGTCCTGGGCCCAGGCAAACCAGACCGCATTCACGAGCAACAGGAGCAAAACGGCAAGACGCAGCATCAGGGGACGGGTCGCACGCTCACTTCAGCGCTGGAAACGACCTTTAGGCCGGCCGCAGTATGCACCAGCAAGGCGCCGCCCGGG
>JBIKUT010000216.1:0-4356 GCA_044347465.1 Ramlibacter sp. | reverse complement strand
AGCGCACATACGCCTGGGTGGTGGAGATCTCACGGCCTTCGGCGGTGGGCTCGAGCACCGCCTTGAAGGCGTCCAGCGGGGGCACGGCCAGTTGCTCGTCAGCCTTGACCCGGCGATGCGGCAGGTAGCCGCCCAGAGCCTGGCGTCGCTCGTGCAGGTACTGCATCTCGGGCGTGTTGTCGGCCGGTTTGTAGAACGGGATGTCGGCCAGCTTTTCGTCGGGAATCGGGATGTTGAAGCGGTCGCGGAAGGCCTTGATGTCTTCGTCGGTGAGCTTCTTGGCCTGGTGGGCGATGTTCTTGCCCTCGGCGGCCTTGCCCATGCCAAAGCCCTTGACCGTCTTGATCAACAGCACCGTGGGCTGACCCTTGTGATTGACCGCAGCGTTGTACGCCGCGAAGACCTTCTGCGGATCGTGGCCGCCGCGATTGAGGCGCCAGATGTCGTCGTCGGACATGTGGGCCACCATCTCGAGCAGCTTGGGGTGGCGGCCGAAGAAGTTCTTGCGCACGAAGGCGCCATCGTTGGCCTTCATGGCCTGGTAGTCGCCATCGAGCGTGTCCATCATGACCTGGCGCAGGATGCCTTCTTTGTCACGTGCGAGCAGCGGGTCCCAGTAGCTGCCCCAAACCAGCTTGATCACGTTCCAGCCGGCGCCGCGGAACTCGCCCTCGAGTTCTTGAATGATCTTGCCGTTACCGCGCACCGGGCCATCCAGGCGCTGCAGGTTGCAGTTGACGACGAAGATCAGGTTGTCGAGCTTTTCGCGCGCGGCCACGCCAATGGCGCCCAGGCTCTCGACTTCGTCCATCTCACCGTCACCCAGGAAGGCCCAGACCTTGCGGTTCTCGGTGTTGGCGATGCCGCGGGCGTGCAGGTACTTCAGAAAGCGCGCCTGGTAGATCGCCATCAGCGGGCCCAGGCCCATGGACACCGTGGGGAACTGCCAGAACTCGGGCATCAGCTTGGGGTGCGGGTAGCTCGATAGCCCCTTGCCGTCGACCTCTTGGCGGAAGTTCAGAAGCTGTTCTTCGGAGATACGGCCTTCGAGGAAGGCGCGGGCGTACACGCCGGGGGCGCTGTGACCCTGGATGTAGAGGCAGTCGCCGCCGTGGTTCTCGCTCTCGGCGTGCCAGAAATGATTGAAGCCGGCGCCAAACATGGTGGCCAGCGAGGCAAAGGAGCTGATGTGGCCGCCCAGATCGCCGCCGTCGGCGGGGTGCAGGCGGTTGGCCTTGACCACCATCGCCATGGCGTTCCAGCGCATGTAGGCGCGCAGGCGTTCTTCGACTTCGAGGTTGCCAGCGCAGCGGACCTCGTCTTGCGGCTCGATGGTGTTGACGTAGCCGGTGGTGGCGGAGAACGGCAGGTCGATGCCTTCCTGGCGCGCCTGCTCGAGAAGTTGCTCCAGCAGGAAGTGACCGCGCTCGCGACCCTCGTTGGCGATGACGGCCGACAGGGCGTCGATCCACTCGCGGGTCTCCTGGGCGTCCGCATCGTTGGCGGCGGCCCCGAACAAATGCTCAGGCTGTGCTGACATGGCTTGTCTCCTCGTGGGATGGGGTTTTCAGGGCGGTTGTACCGTCTGCGACGGAGTGTGGCACATTTTGTCCAGATTTCAAATAGCGCCACATCATTCAGCATTGTGAAATTACAAGAGCACCCGAAAGCTTGTTCAGGCAGAGCAAGCAGCGCAGCACCCCCCTACACTTAAGGCCCCATGCAGGATGCCGCCCCCCCGACCGACCCCAGCAAGCCCCCGCCGGGCATGCCTTGGCTGAGCCGTTGGTGGCGGACCCAACCGGCCAGCCGCCAGGATCGCTTCGCGGTGCTGGCCCCCCTGGCCGCCGTGCTTTTGTTCCTGGCGGCCATCGTCTCGGCCTTCACCTACCTGCGCATCGAAGAACAGGAGCGCGAGCTCGAGGCCGTCAAGCGCGATGTCGAATACGCGCAGCAACGGGTGCGTCTGCGGCTGCTCGAGCGCCAGGAGCAATTGATGCGGATTGCGCGCGACATCTCCAACAAGGAGGTGGACGCCGAGGAGTTCATTGGCCGCGCCGAATCCCTGGTCGTCCAGTACCCCGAGTTGCAGGCGCTGGCCTGGATCGACGAGCGGCGCCGGGTGAAAGCCGCTTACAACACACCGGCCATGAGCTTTCAGCCGCGCCTGGCCGGTGAAGTGCTGCGCGTGGGCGAAACGGAAGCCATGTTCAGCCTGGCCCGGGACCTGCTGCAGCCGGTGTACTCCCAACCCATCGCGGGTGGCCCCAACGGCGTGGTACTGCAACTGCACGTGCCCCTGGCGGACAAGGGGCGCTTTGGCGGCGTGATCCTGGGCGAATACGCCATCGACAGCCTGCTGCGCTATGCCGTGCCGACCGAGGTCTCGGCCAAGTACGCCGTGGCCTTGCTCGATGGCAAAGGGCAGATGCTGGCGGGCACTGCGGTCGCGGCGCGTGACCCTGCGACGTCCCTGCTGCCCTGGCTGCCACCCTCGACAAACGAATACGAGGTGCCGGTCTCGCCGGTGGGCAACGGCCTGATCATTCGTGCGCAGGCCTATCGGACCTCACAGGGCCTGATCGGCACCGGACTGTTCTGGCTGGTGGGCACCTTGAGCGTGATGACCGCCTGGATGCTGATTGGCAATTGGCGCCACACCCGCCGCCGCTTGCAGGCGCAGCGCGCGCTGGTGGCCGAGACCAATTTCCGCCGGGCGATGGAAAACTCCATGCTGACGGGCATGCGCGCGCTGGACCTGCACGGGCGCATCACTTATGTGAATCTCGCCTTCTGCCAGATGACCGGCTGGAACGAGGCCGAACTCGTGGGCCGAATGCCGCCCTACCCTTACTGGCCGGAACAAGACCGCGACTTGCTCACCGCACGGCTCGAGGACGAACTCAGTGGCCGCAGCACGCTAGGCGCCTTCCAGGTGCGGGTCAAGCGCAAGGACGGCAGCCTGTTTGACGCGCGCATGTATGTCTCGCGGTTGATCGATGCCAAGGGCGAGCAGACCGGCTGGATGACGTCCATGACGGACATCACCGAACCCAACCGGATCCGGGATCAATTGCTGGCGTCGCACGAGCGCTTCACCACGGTGCTGGAGGCGCTGGATGCCTCGGTGTCGGTGGCGCCTCTGGGCAGCGACGAACTGCTGTTCGCCAACAAGATGTACCGACTCTGGTTTGACACCCGCGCCGACGGCCACTTGAAGATGGTGGCCCAGGGCGGTGTGCCGCAGCAGGTGCGCAACGAAGAAGCGGGTGACGAGGTCGACGCCTTTGTCGGCCTGCCCATGGACCAGATTGAATCGAGCGTCACCGGCAACGCCGAGATCTTCGTGCCTGAATTGGAGAAGTGGTTGGAGGTGCGATCTCGCTATCTGAACTGGGTGGACGGACGCCTGGCCCAGATGGTGATTGCCACCGACATCACGGCGCGCCGCAGGGCCGAAGAACAGGCCGCTGCACAAGCCGAACGGGCGCAATCGGCCAGCCGCCTGATCACGATGGGCGAGATGGCCTCCAGCGTCGCCCACGAGTTGAACCAGCCCCTGACCGCGATCAACAACTACTGCACCGGCATGGTTTCGCGGATCCGCGGACAGCAGATCAACGAACAGGACCTGCTGGCCGCACTGGAGAAGACCGCGCGCCAGGCCCAGCGCGCGGGCCAGATCATCCAGCGCATACGCTCCTTCGTGAAACGCAGCGAGCCCAATCGCACCCTGGCGGACATCACGCCGATGGTGACCGAGGCGGTGGAACTGGTGGAGATCGAATTACGCCGGCGCAATGTGCGACTGGCGCACTACGTGGCGGCGCGCCTGCCCACGCTGATGGTCGATCCGATCCTGATCGAGCAGGTGCTGGTGAACCTGCTGAAAAACGCCGCTGACTCCATCGACATGGCGCAGCGTCCTGCGGCGATGCGCAACATCGAATTGCGGGTGGGCCCCAAGCGGGTGGGTGACCAGGACGTGGTGGAGTTCTCGGTGCGCGACACGGGCAGTGGCCTGGCACCCGAGGTGATGGAGCGCTTGTATGAGGCGTTCTTTTCCACCAAGGCCGAAGGCATGGGCATCGGCCTGAACCTGTGTCGCACCATCGTCGAATCCCACCAGGGCAGGATGCAGGCTGAGAACATCTACAATGGCGCCCACGTGGCCGGGTGCCTGTTTTCATTCTGGATCCCTGTCGCCCACACCAATAACAGTACAAGCGACAACAACGCGGGGGTGACAGCATGAGCCTTATTCCCAAACGAGGCACGGTCTATGTCGTCGACGATGACGAAGCCGTACGCGATTCCGTGCAATGGCTCCTGGAAGGCAAGGACTATCGGGTCCGC
>JBIKUT010000274.1:0-3671 GCA_044347465.1 Ramlibacter sp. | reverse complement strand
TTCTTTCCCGCTACGACCCGCGCGAGGTGGCCTGCCTGATTGTCGACATCCGCATGGGCGGCATGACCGGGCTGGAGCTGCAAGACCGCTTGCTCGAACGCCGCTCCCCGCTGCCGATCGTGTTCATCACCGGCCATGGCGACGTGCCGATGGCGGTTAACACCATGAAAAAGGGCGCCCTGGATTTCATCCAGAAGCCGTTCAAAGAAGACGAACTCTTGAGCCTGGTCGAGCGCATGCTCGAACACGCCAAGGGCGCATTCGCCGAATACCAAAGCGCCGCCAGCCGCGAGGCGCTGCTGGCCAAGCTCACGTCGCGCGAGGCCCAGGTGCTCGAGCGCATCGTCGCCGGCCGCCTGAACAAGCAGATCGCCGACGACCTGGGCATCAGCATCAAGACCGTGGAGGCGCATCGCGCCAACATCATGGAAAAACTCAACGCCAACACCGTGGCCGACCTGCTCAAGATCGCGCTCGGCCAGGCGACTGCCAAGGCCTGAGACCCGTCTCTCGCGCCCGCCCTGCTCCACCCCCTCGCCCGCATCTGCATGTTGCGGGCGACTTTTTTGGGAACGCCCCGAACATGACCGCCCAGCTGATTGATGGCAACGCCCTCTCCAAGACAATCCGTGCGGAGGTGGCGCATCGCACCGCCGCCCTGAAAGCACGCGGCATTCAGCCGGCCCTGTCCATCATCCTGGTGGGCGAGGATCCGGCCAGCCAGGTCTACACCCGCCACAAGGTCAATGACAGCGCCGAGACGGGCCTGGCCGCGACGCTCGAGCGCTATCCGGCCACGATGTCGCAGGACGAACTCCTGGCCCGCATCCGCACCCTGAACGCCGACCCGAAGGTCCACGGCATCCTGGTGCAACTGCCCCTGCCCGCGCATATGGACGCCAAACAGGTGATCGAGACCATCGCGCCGGCCAAGGACGTCGATGGCTTCCACATCGCCAGCGCCGGCGCGCTGATGGTCGGCCAGCCGGGCTTCTGGCCCTGCACGCCTTATGGCTGCATGAAGATGCTCGAGTCGATCGGCTACGACCTGCGAGGCAAACACGCGGTGGTGATCGGGCGCAGCAACATCGTGGGCAAGCCCATGGCCCTGATGCTGCTGCAGGCGAATGCCACCGTCACCATCTGCCACAGCGGCACCCAAGATCTGGCCGCCCTCACCCGCCAGGCCGATGTGGTGGTGGCCGCGGTCGGCAAGCGCAACGTGCTGACCGCCGACATGGTCAAGCCCGGGGCCGTGGTGATCGACGTGGGCATGAACCGCGACGACGCCGGCAAGCTGTGCGGCGACGTGGATTTCGAGGGCGTTCGCGCCGTGGCAGGCTGGATCACGCCCGTGCCGGGCGGCGTCGGCCCCATGACCCGCGCCATGCTGCTGGTGAACACCCTGGAGGCGACCGAGCGCGCCAGCGCCTGAGGCACCGGTGCGCCGGATCGGCGCAAAATCGGGGGCATGAGCAATCCCCTTCTCGATTTCACCGACCTGCCCCTGTTTGACCGGATTCGCGCCGAGGATGTGGCGCCCGCTGTCGACGCCCTCCTAGCGGAGTGCGAAAAGGCCCTCGACACCGTGGTCGCCCCCGGCTTCCCCGCTCAGTGGCAGGCCCTGGCCGCCACGCTGGACACCGCCACCGAGAAACTCGGTCGCGCCTGGGGCGCAGTGAGTCATCTCAATGGCGTGGCCGACACCCCCGAGCTGCGCGCCGCCTACAACGAGGCCCTGCCGCGCGTAACCGAGTTCTGGACCCGTCTGGGCAGCGACGAGCGCCTGTACGCCAAGTACAAGGCCATTGACGCCGCACAGCTCAATCCGGCCCAGCGCCAGGCCCACCAAAACGCCGTCCGCAACTTCGTGCTCGGGGGCGCCGAGTTGGCCGGGCCCGCCAAGGTGCGCTACGCCCAGATCCAGGAGCGCCAGGCTGAACTGGGGCAGAAATTCAGCGAGAACACGCTGGATGCCACCGACGCCTACGCTGAGTACGTGGACGCAGCCGAACTCGCCGGCGTGCCCGACGACGTGCTGCAGGCCACCCGCGCTGCCGCCCAGGCCGAAGGACGCGAGGGCCACAAGCTCACGCTGAAGATGCCCTGCTACCTGCCGGTGATGCAGTTCGCGCACAGCAGCGCCCTGCGCCAGCGTCTGTATCACGCGTATGTGACCCGCGCCAGCGACCAGGCGCCGGAAGCATCGCGCCAGTACGACAACAGCGCACTGATTGCGGAGATCCTCGCCCTGCGCCGCGAAGAAGCGCAGCTTTTGGGCTTTCGCAATTTCGGCGAAGTCTCGCTGGTGCCCAAGATGGCCGACTCCCCCGATCAAGTGGTCGGCTTTTTGCGCGAGCTGGCCGCCAAGGCGCGTCCCTACGCCGAGAAAGACGTCGCCGACCTGCGTGCGTTTGCGCGCTCCGATCTGGGCCTGCACGACCCACAGTCCTGGGACTGGCCCTACATCGGCGAAAAGCTCAAAGAGGCGCGCTACGCGTTCAGCGAGCAGGAGGTCAAGCCGTATTTCACGGCGCCCAAGGTGCTGGCGGGCCTGTTCAAGATCGTCGAGACCCTGTTCGAAGTGGCCATCCGGCCCGATCAGGCGCCGGTGTGGCATGCGGGCGTGAGCTTCTACCGCATCGAGCGTGAGGGCCGCCTGGTCGGCCAGTTCTACCTGGACCCGTCCGCGCGCAGTGGCAAACGCGGCGGCGCCTGGATGGACGATGTCCGCGCGCGCTGGCGCCGGCCCGACACGGGATCGCTGCAAACGCCGGTGGCGCACCTGGTGTGCAACTTCGGCGAGGGCGTGGACGGCAAGCCGGCGCTGCTCACGCACGACGACGTCACCACCTTGTTCCATGAATTTGGCCATGGCCTGCATCACCTGCTCACGCAGGTCGAGGAGCGTGATGTCTCGGGTATCAGCGGCGTGGAGTGGGACGCTGTCGAACTTCCCAGCCAGTTCATGGAGAACTTTTGCTGGGAGTGGACGGTGCTGCGGCACATGACGGCCCATGTGGACACCGGCGAGCCGCTGCCACGCGCACTGTTTGACAAGATGCTCGCAGCGCGCAATTTTCAAAGCGGTCTGCAGACGCTGCGTCAGATCGAGTTCGCGCTGTTTGACATGCTGCTGCACACCGAACACGATCCCGCGCAAGACTTCATGCCCCTGCTGGCCGACGTGCGCCAGGAGGTGGCCGTGTTGCAGCCGCCAGCCTTTAGTCGCACGGCCCACACCTTCAGCCACATTTTTGCGGGCGGCTATGCGGCGGGCTATTACAGCTACAAGTGGGCCGAGGTGTTGTCGGCCGACGCCTATGCGGCCTTCGAAGAGACGCTGGATGCGCAAGGCCACCCGAGCGCCGAGACGGGCCGTCGCTACCGCCAGGCGATCCTGGAGGTGGGCGGAAGCCGCCCGGCGATCGATTCCTTCAAAGCATTTCGGGGACGCGAGCCGACGCTCGATGCGCTGCTGCGACATCAAGGCATGGCCTGAGGACACACCGGAACGAATCGCCAGCCTGGGTTACTGACCGCCCGGATCACGCGCCAGCGCGCGATCCGTCAACGGATGGAGACCCCTATGCAGTCGGATCAGGACACGTTCAAGCGCACGACACCCCTTTCCACCTCAACACCTACCACCTCAACCCCCGCCACTTCAC
>JBIKUT010000073.1:0-8223 GCA_044347465.1 Ramlibacter sp. | reverse complement strand
CGATCAAGGACTTCACCGAGAAGGACCGCATCGCCATGGCCGGTGCCGGCTCGTCGGTGCAGACCACCTACCTGCAGATGGCCGCAGCGCGCGAGTTCGGCATCGACAACTTCAAGAAGCTCAACCCGCTGATGGTCAACCTGGCGCACCCCGAGGGGCTGCGCGCCATGCTGTCCGGCTCGGGCGAGATCCAGTCGCAGTTCACCTCGCCCCCGTTCCAGAACACGGCCATCGAGTCGGGTGCGCGCGCGGTGCTCAATTCCTACGACATCATGGGCGGCCCCAACACCTTCCTGATGGTGTGGTCGACCAACAAGTTCCGCACCGAGAACCCGCGCAGCTACAAGAGCGTGCTCGACGCCCTGCGTGAGGCCACCGACATGATCAACGCGAACAAGCGCAAGGCGGCCGAGATGTATGTGGCCGAGGGCGGCGGCAAGGAAAACGTCGACAAGATCCTGGCGCTGATGAACGACCCGCAGATCCGCTACACGCTGGTGCCCGAGAGGCTCCTGCCCTTCGCGCAGTTCATGCACCAGGTGGGCACGCTCAAGACGCGGCCGGCCTCGTGGAAGGACCTGTTCTTCCCGGATCTCCACGATCTCTCGGGCAGCTGACCCCTGGCTTGTTGATGAACGCCGCCATGCCCCCCTTGCTGGATGTCGACGGTGTCACGCTGCAGTACAAGACGCGTGAGCACCGGGTCACTGCCACCTACCGCGTGAGCTTTCAGGTGCGCCAGGGCGACCGCTTCGTGTTGCTCGGGCCCTCCGGCTGCGGCAAGTCCACGCTGCTCAAGGCGGCCGGGGGCTATATCCGGCCTGTGGAGGGGCAGATCCGGCTCAAGGGCCAGACCATCGAGAAACCGGGGCCAGACCGCGTCATGGTGTTCCAGGAGTTCGACCAGCTACTGCCCTGGAAGACGGTGCTGGGCAATGTGGTGTTTGCCCTGGAGGCGTCGGGCCGACTGCGCGGCGCGCAGGCCCTGGAGCGCGCCCGCGAGGCGATTGCCAAGGTCAAGCTCGATCGCTTTGCGGATGCCTATCCGCACACCCTATCGGGGGGCATGAAGCAGCGCGTGGCGATTGCGCGCGGCATGGCCATGGAGCCGGACATCCTTCTGATGGACGAACCCTTTGCGGCCCTGGATGCGCTTACGCGGCGCCAGATGCAGGACGAATTGCTGCAGCTGTGGGAAGACACTCGCTTCACCGTGATCTTCGTGACCCATTCGATTCCGGAGGCTGTGCGTGTGGGCAACCGGATCTTGCTGCTATCGCCGCACCCAGGAAGGGTCCGCGCCGAAATGGACAGCGATGGCTCGGACCCGATCGATGCGGCCAGTGGCTTGCACCTGTCCGAGCGCATCCACGCGATGCTGTTCGCCGAATCGCCCGAGGCGTCCGACGAGGTGGCCCATGGCAGATAAGCAAACCCCTGGCCCCGCAGACGCCTTCGGGGTGGTGGAGCAGCCGCTGTCCGCTTGGGAGCGACTGGCGGGCAATGTGGTGGCGCGCAAGCTGCTGATCCTGCTCCTGCTGGCCCTGCTCTGGGAGGGCTATGCGCGGTGGGTGAACAATCCGCTGGTGCTGCCGACCTTTTTAGCCACGCTGGAGTCCTTCGCGGGCAAGATGCTGAGCGGTGAATTGCTGGTCAAGGCAGGCGTGTCGATGCAAGTCCTGCTCAAGGGCTATGCCATCGGGCTGGTGCTGGCGCTGGTGCTGAGCGTACTGGCCATGACCACCCGTCTCGGGCAGGACCTGCTGGAGGTTCTGACGGCCATGCTCAATCCGCTGCCCGCCATCGCCCTGCTGCCCCTGGCCCTGGTGTGGTTCGGGCTGGGCAATCCGAGCATCGTCTTCGTGCTGGTGCACTCGGTGATGTGGCCGGTCGCCCTCAATACACACGCCGGATTCCAGGCGGTCTCCAATACGCTGCGCATGGTGGGGCGCAACGTGGGCTTGACCGGGCCCGCTTATGTCCTGCGTATCCTGGTCCCCGCGGCGTTTCCCAGCATCCTCTCGGGCTTGAAGGTGGGGTGGGCCTTTGCCTGGCGCACACTGATCGCGGCCGAGCTCGTGTTCGGCACCACGTCCGGGTCAGGCGGCTTGGGATGGTTCATCTACGAAAACAAAAACGTCCTGGATATCCCGGCCGTGTTTGCTGGCCTGTTCACGGTGATCGTGATTGGTCTGGTCGTGGAGGGCCTGATCTTTCGCACGCTCGAGCGTGCCACGGTGCGCAAGTGGGGGATGCAGGCCTAGCCTTCAGCTGAACACGCCGGCCTTGGCGACCAGCGACAGACCCGATAGCAGCAGCAGCCATTCGATCACGCGCCGAGACGCCAAGGCCGAGACATGCGGCCGCACCCGCTCGGCCAGGCTCAGGGCGATGAGGCTCGCGGGTAAGGCGATCGCGCAGGTGACCCAGACCGCGGGGTCAGACAGCAAGCCTGTGGCGCCGAAGGCCAGGGCCCGTCCGCCGATGCTCACCAGTCCGGTGGCCGCCATGGTGGACCGCATGGCGTCGGAACTCAGCCCGCGGCGCATCAGGTAGATGACATACGGCGGTCCGCCGATCCCGAACATCGAAGAGGTGACGCCGGCGAAAAAACCGGCAGGGATGCCCCAACGCGCGGCAAGCTGGGACAAGGCGCCGGCGAAGCGCAGCGACCACAGCGCGTAGGCCAGCACGAACATCCCCAGCAGGAGCATCAGGGGCTGGGCAGGAATGACCGTGAGCAGCCAGGAGCCCAGCACCAGCCCGACGACACAGGCGGGAACGAGCCGCTTGACCTCGAACGGGACTGCGTGGCGCGGATTGGCGGCCAGGATCCGCACGACACTGACGCAGTCGAGCAGCGCGAATACGCCCAGTACCAGCCGGAGATCGTGGAAATGCAGCGCCAGCGGAATGCCCACCAGCCCTGATCCGAAGCCGGCAAAGCCATAGACAAAGGAACCCAAGGCGGCAAAAGCGACGAGCAGCCAGACGTTCGCGGGCAAGAGATCCCAGAGCATGGGCCGATCATCGCAGACTGGATGGGCTCAAGGCCCGGCGAGCCAAACGAGCGGATTCAGGCGTTCTGGTGTGCAGGGTCCACGCTGCGGACTCGGTCCGCGGCGAACTCCTCGCGCAGCGCCTTGCCGTGCTGGTCGATGGCGGGGGCGGCCGGGTATTCAGCGGCGTCCCATTCGGTGATCCAGGGCAGGGCGGGCACCTCCACCGCCTTGCGGCCTACCGGCATGCGGCGGGTGCGCAGCTGGGGGTGGGCGATCAGATCCTGGACGCCGTTGACGCTGCCGTACGCGGTTTGCGCGGTCGTGAGGCGGTCGATCAGGTCGGCGCTGACCAGGTTGGCGAACACTGCCGCCACCTTGCCGTCCAGCCACGGCCGATTCGCCACCCGCGCCGCATTGCTGCTGGCCCGCGGGTCCAGCGGCAGATCGGGCTCGAGGAGGACGTCACGGCAGAAGTCGGCCCATTCGCGCTCGTTCTGGATGGAGATCACGATGTCTCGGCCATCGGCGCAGGTATAGGCACCGTAGGGCGCGATGGTGGGGTGCTTGAGACCCACGCGCTGCGGCTCCTTGCCGCCATAACGGGTCTGCAGGTAGGGGACGCTCATCAACTCGGCGGCCGAGTCGAACAGCGAGACCTGCACGCCAGAGCCGCGGCCGGTGCGTGCCCGCTGCAGCAGGGCCTGTTGAACGCCGATCAGCGCATTCATGCCGGCGTTGATGTCGCATACCGAGACACCGATGCGCCCGAGCGATTCCACGCCCTGGCCCGGCGCGCCAGTGACGGTGATCAGGCCGCTTTCGGCCTGCACCAGCAGGTCGTAGGCCTTCATCCTGTGGAGAGGCCCGGACTCGCCATAACCGCTGATGTCGCAGGTGATCAGCCGTGGATAGCGTTCCCGTAGGGTGTCCGAGCCGATCCCCATGCGCGCGGTGGCGCCTGGCGCGAGGTTTTGGATGAACACATCGGCCTGTCCGAGCAGGCGCTCCAGGAGTGCCAGGTCATCGGAGCGCTTGAGGTCCAGTGCAATCGATTCCTTGCCCCGGTTGACCCAGACGAAATAGGACGAATCGCCGTGCGCCGCGCCGTCGTAGCCGCGGGCGAAGTCGCCCTCGGGCCGCTCGATCTTGATGACGCGTGCGCCGGCGTCGGCCAGGCGACTGCTGCAGTAGGGCGCGGCGACGGCCTGCTCCAGCGCCACGACCAGAATTCCCTCCAGCGGCCCGCGGGGCATCGGTTGGCCCATCAGGATCTCCTTGTTTGCATCATGGGCGCATTGTGCGAAGCCGGGATCCGGGGGGGAATTCCATTTGCGCGAAACCTGCTTTGCGTCTAGGGCAAGGCAACTGTTGCTGCCGCCTTAACGCTGAATTGCCGGGTTTGAAATAGCCAGCGGGCGCGCAAGTGGCCACAGTCACTCCCTGCTACACCATGGCTCATTACACCTACAGGAGACAAACCATGTCACGACGCACCCGCACCCTTGCTGCCACCCTGACCGCCGCTTCCGCACTCGCGTTCGCGCTGGTCTCAGGCGCCCAGGCTCAGGACAAGACGATCAAGATCTACGGCTTCGGCGCCAAGAGCGGCGTGGTCGGTATCTTTGGTCAGCAGAGCGAGGCCGCCATGCAGGCCGCCGCCGCCGCCATCAACCGCTCCGGCGGCGTCACCCTGGGCGATGGCTCCAAGGCGCGCCTGGTCATTGAATACCTGGACGACCGCTGCAACGCCGAGGAAGGCATCAACGCGCTGCGCCGGATCGCCTCACAGAACGACGCAGTGGTCGCCATCGGCCCGACCTGCTCCAACGTGGCGGAGCCGGTCTTCGGCATCCTGCAAAAGAAGGCGGGCGACGCCTCTGACTCGGGCATCCAGTTCCCGCTGTACACCGACGTGGCTGCCAAGGGCGGTCTGGCCTCGATCTCCCAGTGGTCCTTCCGCAACGTTCCCAGCGAAGCGAACATGTACAAGGCGATCTTCGAATGGGTGAAGACGACGCGTCCGGAACTCAAGACCTTCTGGGGCGGCGTCGAGAAGGATTTCGCGCATAGCAACGCCACGTTCGGCGTGATCAAGACCAATGCCGAAGGCAACGGCCTGCAGGTGCTGGGTCAGTCCGAGTGGCTGCTCAACGACACCAACTTCTCCAACCAGGTGCGCGAGATCAAGCGTGCCAATGCGGATGTGGTGGCGATCTCGGCCCACCCCTTCACGACCTGCGGCGTGCTCAAGGAGATGGCCCGCCAGAACGTCAAGCCCAAGCTGGTGATCGGCCTGACGTCCTCGTCGAGCATGGAGACCTTGCAAGGCTGCGCCGCGCAGGCCGAGGGCCTCGTGATCCCCACCAGCTTCGCGCCGGTGACCGAGGATGCCAAGCGCGCGGCGGCTGCGGTGCAGGCGGTGAACCCCAAGTACAACATGGACCTGCACAACGCGGCAGCCTACGAAAACGTGTTCACGCTCAAGGAGCTGATCGAGCGGCAGAAGGTCATGGGCCGCGCGGACACGGTACAGGCGGATCGCCAGAAAATGCGCGAGGCGCTGGCCACCATGAAAGAGACCAAGGGTTTGCTGGGCAGGGTCGGTCGCACGGATGACCGTGAGGCGATCAAGCCCTTCCTGTTCGTGCAGGCCAAGGCCGGCAACTGGATCGTGGCCCACACGCCCAAGCAGTAAAGCCACAGGCGGCAGGTCACGGGTGTCATGCACCCATGACCTGCCCGCATCGGCCCGGCGGTCAGCCCGCCGGGAAATCCCACGCCTGAGATTGGGCCGCACCGGGCAGCCCGCTGAATTTCACCGGACCGCTTCATGGACCTCATGGATTTCATCGACCTCACGCAGTCGCTCATCGACGGCGTGTTGTTCGGGACCACCTACTCGCTCATCGGGATTGGCTTCACGCTGATCTTCGGCGTGATGCACAAGATCAACCTGTCGTATGCCGCAGCGTCCATCGGTGCGGCCTACCTGAGTCTGATCCTGGTGTCGCTGGTGCCGGCACCGATCGTCTACCTGGGGGCCGCGCTGCTGGGCGGGTTGCTGGGCTGGATGGTCTACCTGATCTGCTTTCGCTACCTCCCGCTCAACAATCCGCTGGCCGCCCTGATGTCCACCGTCGGCATGCTGCTGGCCATTGAGGAGCTGATCTCGCACATGACGATGGGCATGCCGCAGAATTACCCGGCGCTCTTTGCCAGCACCAACATCGAGATCGGCCAGTTCTTCCTGCGCGGTGACCTGATTTTCGTTTTCGTGCTGGGTTGCGCGGCCATGGTGGGCCTGACGCTGCTGCTCAAGCGCACCCGGCTGGGCCTGGCCACGCGCGCGGTGGCGCAGCAGCCGGTGGCCGCTCAGCTGTGTGGGATGGGCGTGAACGCGACCAATGCCAACACCTTCATCATCGCGGGCTTTTTGGGCGGTACCGCGGGCGCCATGGCGGGTGCAGCCATCGGCGTGCTGTCGCCGCTGATGACCCTGCCGCTGACCGTGAAGGGCTTGGTGGTGACCGTGATCGGCGGGCTGGGCAGCATTCCCGGCGCCATCGTCGCGGGCCTGATTGTGGGCGGCGCGGAGAACCTCTTTCAATTCCTTCGTGGCGTCAGTGAGCGCGACATCTATGTGATGTTGATGCTGTTCGCCTTCCTCGTGTTCCGTCCGGGCGGCCTGTTCGCTGCGCCCGGCGGACGTGACTGAGCCCGACGGAGATCACAGATATGGACTTCTACCTCGGACTCGCTCAGGTCATTGGCATCCACTCGCTGCTGGGCCTGTCCGCCTGGTGCGTGTTGCATACCGGCCAGGTCAGCCTGGCGCAGGGCGGCTTTTTCGCGATTGGTGCCTATACGGCAGGCGTGTTGACCTCGATGTGGGGATGGCCGCTGGCCTTGGCGCTCGCGATGGGCGCGCTGCTGGCCGCAGCGGTGGCAGTGGCGGTGGGCTTTCCGGCGCTGCGGGTCAAGGGACTGATGCTGGTCGTCGCCACCACCGCCTTTGCCGAAATCGTGCGGCTGGTCTTTTTCAACTTCACGTGGCGCGTGCAGACGCCCGCAGGCCCTGTCGGTCCTGACGGCAGCCTCGGCTTCGGGGGAATTCGTTACTTCCCCGCCAACGGCTGGACCACGCTGGAGGTCTGCCTCTTGATCTGGGCGCTGGTGTCCGCCGTACTGCTGGTGCTGTGGTGGTTGGATCGGTCGCGTGTGGGCACGCTGTGGCGCGCCGTCGGCGAGGACGAGCTGGCCGCGCAGAGCGCGGGCATCAACCTCACGGCGGCCAAGGTGTCGGCCTTCGGCATCGGCGGCGCCATCGCCGGCCTGGCGGGCGGCGTGTTCGCGCACTACGCGACGCACATCGAGCACAACAACTTCTCCATCCTGTTGGCCACTTTCGCGATCGCCTATCCGATCATTGGCGGGCTGTCGAGCCTGGCGGGCACGATCCTGGCGGTGATCTTCATCCAGGGCTTCCTGCTCGAAGGTCTGCGTTTCATCGGCGACTGGCGCAGCCTGATGTTTGGGGTGCTGATTGTTGTGGTGATGTTGGTGCGTCCGGCCGGTTTCCTCAACCGATCGCTGGGACTGGGCCTAGGCTTGCGGCGCGGAGCCAGCGCCGACAAAACCGGCAGCATCGCAAAGGGGGGCACGCATGCTTGAGCTTCGTAACCTCAGCCGCCACTTTGGTGGCGTGAAGGCGGTGGACCAACTCGACCTGACTGTGCGCCGTGGAGAGATTCTGGGACTGATCGGGCCCAACGGATCGGGCAAGAGCACCACCGTGAACCTGATCACTGGGGTGTACCTGCCGACCGCAGGCGACGTGGTCTTCCAGGGCCAGGACATCTCCAAGCTGGCCCCGCACCAGCGCTGCGAGCTCGGCCTGGCGCGTACCTTCCAGAACATACGTCTGTTCGGTCATCTGACCGTGTGGCAGAACCTGTGGGCGGCGCGCATGGTGCGTGAACGCGGCTGGGCCGGCTTCAAGGAGCGTTGGCTGTCCGGCGCGAATGCCGCGCGCGAGCAAGCCGAAGAGCTGCTGGTGTTCGGCGACCTGGCCCACAAGCGCGACATGCTCGCGGGCAACCTGGCTTTTGGCGAGCAGCGCCGCCTGGAGCTGATCCGCGCCGCGGCCTCGGGCGCCGAGCTGCTGCTGCTGGACGAGCCGGCCGCCGGGATGAATGCCGAAGAGATCGAGGATCTGGATAAC
>JBIKUT010000084.1:0-7686 GCA_044347465.1 Ramlibacter sp. | reverse complement strand
GGCCAACGAATGCCAACTCGATGGCGCCGCGCTGGTCCATGCGGCCCGCCAAGCCGACGTCGAGCGTCAGTACCAGGACACCACACGTCAAGCGATCGAGGCCCAGGTCTTTGGGGCCCCGACCTATATCGTGGAAGGTGAGCGGTTCTGGGGACAAGACCGGCTGGACTTTCTGGCGCAGCGGCTTCAGCGGCCGGCCTGATCCTCGCGCGCCCATCGCCCGACGTTAAACTGCGCGGGCTTTCAAGAGTACGCCAATGATCTCCCCCTTGCGCCGCGTGGCCACGATGCTGGCACTCGTGCTGTGTGCCAGCGCCCACGCCGCCTTCCCCGAAAAACCGATCCACATCGTCATCGGCTTTCCTGCAGGGGGTCCGCTCGATCAGCACGCCCGCCTCATCGCCGATCGTCTCGGAGCCGCATTGGGTCAACCCGTCGTCATCGACTACAAGGCCGGCGCAGGCGGCATCGTAGGCGCGCAGGAGGTGATGCGCGCACCGGCCGACGGATACACGCTGATGCTGGCCAACACCGGCGTGATGGTGATCAATCCGGCGCTGTATTCCAAATTGCCTTACCAGACCCTGCGTGATTTCACGCCCATCGCCCGCACGGCGATGCAGCCGCTGGCCTTGCTGGTGAATCCCAACGTGCCGGCCAAGACCCTGCCCGAGTTCATCGCCTACGCCAAGGCGCGGCCTGGCCAGGTGAACTACGGGTCTGCGGGCAACGGCGGCATCAGCCATCTGGTGCCCGAGATGTTCAAGACCGCGACCGGTTTGTTCATGGTGCACATCCCCTATCGCGGCAGCGCCCCCGCCTTCACCGACCTGATGGCGGGTCAGGTGCAGTTCATGGCCGAATCGATTCCGCAGGCAGCGGCCTATCACAAGCAGGGCAAGGTACGCGCCATCGCCGTCACCAGCCGCACGCGCAATCCTGCCTTGCCTGAGACACCCACTGTGATCGAGAGCGGCCTCAAGGACTTTGAGGTGGTGGGCTTCTACGGCTTCCTGGCGCCGGCCAATCTGCCCAAGGACATTGCTGCCCGATTGAGCGATGCCTTTCGGCAGGTGCTGACCTCGCCCGAGATTCAGGGGCGCATGACCTCACAAGGCGCAGACCCGGCCTTTCTGGGCCACGAGGACTTCGCCAAGTTTCTGGCGGCCGAGGCCCCCAAGTGGGCGCAGGCGGTGGTCAAGTCGGGGGCGAAGCTCGATTGAGGCAGCCAGGGCTTGACGCTCCTGATTCCTTACCTTAAAGTAAGGAATCAGGAGAATACAGATGCCCACCGCCACCCTCACCAGCAAGGGCCAGATCACCATCCCGGTCGACGTTCGCCACAACCTGCATGTCGATACCGGAGATCGGGTGGAGTTCGTCCAGATTGGGCCGGATCGCTATGAGCTCGTGGCCGCAACGCGGCACGTGAGCGAACTCAAAGGGATGTTTGGCAAACCGGCCAAGGCGGTGTCGATCGACGACATGAACAAGGCCATCGCCCAGCGCGCAGCGGCGGCACGATGATCGGCCTGGACACCAATGTGCTGGTGCGCTACATCATGCAAGATGACCCCCGGCAATCAGCACGCGCCACGGCACTGGTTGAATCGCTGGACATCGACCGCCCAGGATTCGTCGGACTGGTCTCGGTCATCGAGCTCTATTGGGTGTTGACCTCCTGCTACCACCTCACACACGACCAGGTGAAGCAGGCTCTGGATGCCTTGCTGCGAACCAAGCAGATCGTCGTCGACCGATCCGATCAGGTCTTACGTGCCCTCAGAGTTTTTGATGCAGGCAAGGCGGACTTTGCCGATTGCCTGATCGAACGCATCGCTGCCTCGGCAGGGTGCGAGCAGACGATGACGTTCGATGTAAACGCCGCTAAACACGCGGGCATGACGCTCATTCGATAAGCGTCTGCGCGATTACAAATCCAGTACCAGCCGCTCGCTCTTGCTGCCCGAGCAGCAAATCAGGATGGTCTTGCCTTCCGCCTTGGCCTTGTCACTGAGCAAGTTGTCGCGATGATCTGGCACACCCGCGAGCACATGGGTCTCGCAGGTGCCGCACAAACCCTCGTAGCAGGAATACGGCGCGTCGATCCCCTCCAGCATCAAGGCGTCCAGGATCGAGCAGCCCGCCGGCACTTTCACTTCGACGCCCGAGCGAGCAAGTTCCACCACAAAACCCCCAGCGGGTTTGGATATCTGCTCAGAGAGGAAAGACGCCATACCGCCTACCCAGCGCGTCAGCGCAAGCCCCGCGCAGCGGCGTCGACCGCCGAATTGCTGAAGGTGTCCTCGGGCTTAATCGAGATGGCGGTGCCGCCTGTCTTCACGTGAAAGTCCAGAGCCGCTGTCATTTGCTCGCGTGTCACGCGGGGGTTATCTGGGAAGGCATTCAGGTTCGTTTCGAAAGCGGCATTGAAGGTCGCATCGTCCATGTTGTCGAAGGCCTTGCGGGCCGCCGCCTTGGCGCGTACCGGGTCGGACTTCATCAGGCGCATGCCACGCCAGATCGCACGGGTGGCGGCGGCAGCGGCCTCAGGTCGCTTTTCGAGCCAATCCCTACCGCACACCATGGAGATGGAGAGCTGCCCCGCCAGCGGCTTGTAGTCACCGGCCGCCAGCGACAGCAGCTTGACCGCGCCAAAACGCACCACCGCCTGATCGGCCAAGGGCGAGGAATAAGCGAAGCCGTCGATACGATCACGCTCCAGTGCGGCCAAAATCGCGTCTTGCGTGATCGGCAGAATCTGCACATCGCGCTCTGGGTTCAGACCCGAGGCCTGCAGCATGTACTTGAGTGTCTGGTCAGGCGACGAACCCGGGGTGTGTGCCGCGATGCGCAGCCCCTTGAGCAACTGAATTCGCTGCTCGGGCGTCAGGCTGGCCGGGTTGCTGATGTTGAACTTCTTCGCCATGGCTTGTGAGATGACGATATTGGTGGGGTTCTGCGTCATCAAGGCGCCACAGTTCAACATCTTGGCGCCCTGGGCCGCAGAGCGCGCACCAGCGACTGGCGTGCTCAGGTAATAGGCCGCATCACCGGACTGCACCATCGCCAGAGCAGCCTGGGCAGAAGAGGCGGTGATCGTCTTGAGGGCCACACCCTCCTCCGCGAAATATCCCATCTGCTCGGCCACGTAGACCGGCAGGAAAGCAAAAGACCGGGTGGCCACCACCTGGGTCACGTCATGTTTGGCCTGGGCCCAGGCGGAGCCGACGGCACAGGCCGTCAGCACGAAGGTTGCAAGCATCTTTCGGGTCATCGTCATGTCTCCTTTTATGTGTAAGTCAGAAGGAAAGTTCCCGCTGGGACTCGATGTCACGCCACGGCATCGCTAGGCGTTCAGCCAAGCGCACCGCAGCGTTGAAAAGCACCGCCATCACGATGATGGCCACCACCCCAGCGAAAGCGCCGGCCGTGTCGAATTGCGAAGTGGCGTCCGAGAGCAAATAGCCCAGGCCGCGGTTGGAGGCCAGCATCTCGCCCATGATGGCGCCGATCAGGGCATAGGGCACAGACAGGCGCAGCCCGGTGAACATCCAGGTGATCGCTGAAGGCAAAACCACCTTGCGCAGGATCTGCGACTCGGTGGCCCGCATCAGCCGCAAGATGGTGATCTGCTCGCGCGAGACCTGGCGCACACCGCTGTAGGTGTTGAGAAACACCAGCAGAAACACCACCAAGGCCACGAACAACACCTTCATCTGCGTGCCCACGCCAAACCAGAGGATGAACAGCGGTGCCAGCGCGATCTTGGGCAGGCTGTAAAAACCCATGAGAAAGGGATCGAGCAGCTGCGCGAGAAACTGCATACGCCCCAGAAGCACGCCCATCGCCGTACCCACCAGGGCTCCCAGCATGAAGCCGGCCAGCGCATGAAAGGCCGTGTAGCCCGCGTGAAAGGCCAGCTTACCGCTGGTCACCAGCTTCCAAAAGCGATCGAGCACGTCCAGCGGCGCGGAGATGAACATCGGATTGACCAGCCAACCCGAAGCAACATGCCACAGCAGCACGATCCCCACCACAATGGCCAGTCGCCACCAGAACATTTTCCCGAACATCGCCTTCATACGCGTCCCCCGGGTGCAGCGACCTGGGCTAGGTCAGGCGCCATCAGCCGCCAAAGCTGCTGCGTCCGTGCCACGTACTGAGGGTCAAAGCGCAAGGCTATCAGGTCGCGATCGGGCGGCAGGCCCACGTCGAGCACCTGCACGATTCGACCGGGTCGACCTCGAAACACCACGCAGCGATCCGCCAGCGCGATCGCCTCGTCCAGATCATGCGTCACGAATAGCACTGTCTTGCCCAATTGGCGCGAGACACGCAGCAACTCCGCCTGCAGGCTCATGCGCATTTGCGCATCGAGTGCGCCGAAGGGTTCGTCCATCAGCAAGGTCTCAGGGTCATAGGCCAGCAGGCGAGCCAGTGCGGTGCGTTTGCGCATGCCGCCAGAGACTTGCGAGGGATAGTGCCGCTCGAAGCCCTCCAGTCCCACTAGGTGTACCAACTCGTGGGTGCGCTGCTCGCGGTCGGCCTTGGACAGACCGCGAATCTCCAGGGGCAAGGCAATGTTGTCGAAGACGGTGCGCCAGGGCAGGAGGTGGTCCTGCTGGGTCATGTAGCCCACGCGGTGGTTCAGGCCTGTGAGTTCTTCGCCGCGATACAACACCCGGCCCGCCGAAGGCCCGAACATACCGGCTGTCATGTTCAAGAGCGTGGATTTACCGCAGCCGGAAGGCCCCACCAGCGTGACAAGCTCGCCCTGCGCAATCTCTAGGTCGACCCCTTCGACCGCGGTGTGCCATTGGCCATTGACATGAAAGCGCTTGTCCACGCCGCGAAACTCCAGCAGCTTGCGCTCCAGCACACGCAGCGGCGTGACCTTGGGATGAAGCTGCGGCGCGTTCATGCTTGCACCACCGTCACGCTCATGGCGGCCGCACCGCTGGTCTTACCGAAGGACGATTGACCACCCGCGCATTGGGCCACGCCCACGCGGGCCCCCGGGACCTGCCGCTGGCCAGCCTGACCGCGCAGGTGCAGCGCCAGCTCGCACACCTGGGCCACACCGGTGGCGCCCAGAGGGTGCCCGCGCGCCAGCAGCCCGCCGGAGGGATTGACCGGAACCCGTCCTCCCAGAGCCGTGGCGCCCTCCTCCACCAGTCGCCAACCCTGGTGCATGGGGGCCAGGCCCAGGTTCTCGTACTCGAACAACTCGCCCGCGGCGGTGGCGTCGTGCACCTCGGCGACGTCGATGGCGTCGGGCGTGATCCCGGCCTGGCTGTAGGCGCGCTGCGCCACCAAAGCCATCTGCGATCCCTCGGTGGCAAAGGAGTCGGTGGCCAGAGCGGTGGCGGTTACGCGCGGGCCATCGATCGCATGGGCGCGGGCCCAGTCCTGCGACACCAACACCAGGGCCGCAGCTCCATCCGAGATGGGCGAGCACATGAGGAGGGTAAGGGGGTCAGCGACGCTGCGAGAACTCAGGACATCGTCCACGGTCCGCACTTCGCGAAACTGCGCCAGCGGGTTGCTCGCGCCGTTACTGTGGTTCTTGGCGGCGATCGCTGCCAGGTGGCGAGCCGAGGCGCCGCTGGCGGCAAAGTACTTGCGCACCTTTTGCGCATAGAAGTCCATGAAGATCGAACGGCGCGCGGCCTCGGGACCCAGATCGGCCTTCAACTGCGCAAGTTCCTGGACATCGCTGCACGCCTCGATCGCGCGAAACGGCAGGCTCTTGTCTGCCGTCGACATCTTCTCGTAACCCAGCACCAACACCACGTCAGCGCCCCCCGAGCGCAGGTAATGGGCGGCCAGGTGCAGCGCCGACGAGCCCGAGGCGCAGGCGTTCTCGACGTTGAACAAGGGAGCACCGCCGATGCCGGCGGGCTTGAGGCTCACTTGGCCGCGCACGCTTTCCTGGCCGGTCAGGATGCCGGCGGCGCTATTGGCTGCAAACACCGCGCCCACTGCATCGGCAGGCAGGCCGGCATCCGCCAGTGCAGCGCGGGCCGCGGCACAGGCCAGGTCCGACAGAGACTGCTCGGGAAAGCGGCCAAAAGGGACCATCCCGATACCGGCGATCACGGGGGCTGTGTGCACGCTGTACTCCTTCTACGGCGATCAGGCGACCGGGGCCGCTGTTTTGCGCTGATCCTCCCAGCGGCGGACCTTATAGAGACCGACGTTATCTGGCAAGGACGTATCCACCACCAGGCGAGGCCGCACCATGGTCTTCTCCCGCACCAGGGCGCCCAGTGCATCCAACGCGTCGGCGTCGGGCGCGCCCAGGGGGGCGATCCGCAGCAACAGCTCGTCACCCCCATCCGCGCTGCGCCGGACCTCGGCCCGGAAATCACGCACCACGGGATGCGACAGAAGTAACTGCTCCACCTGCTGGGGCCACAGGTTCACGCCGCGGATCTTGAGCATAGAGTCGATGCGTCCGAGGGATCCCGGCACAAAGCCTGGATGATGGCTGCCGCAGGCGCACGCCCCGGCACGGACCAGCCGGACCTTGTCTCGAATCGCAAAGCGAATCACCGGTGAGGCCTGCCGATAGGGCGTAGAGATCACGAGTTCCGCCTCGCCCTCGTCCACGTACTGGCCGCTTGTCAGATCACGCGTCTCAATGAACAGGTGATCGTCATGGAAATGGTTGGTACCGTGCTCGACCCCCAGGTGGCAGGTACTGGCAATCTTGGCCGAGGCCTGGGTGCAGCCATAGATCTCGAACAAGGGCGCACCAAACACCTCGCGCGCGGCTTGCTGCATCTGCGCCGAGGCGCCCACCGACTGGATGCCCTTGAACTGCCCCTTCCAGGACTGCCCGCGCTCACGGGCCAGGTTCGCCAACTGCAGCAGCAGGCTCTCGACGCCATAGAGGTAACGCACCCCGTATTGGGTGAGGATGTCCAGCATCAGCTCCTTGGAGGCCACGCCGGTGAGGATCGGCACCAAGCCGTGAATCCGGGCGCCCTCTAGCGCCGACAAGCCGGCACAGAAGAAGGAGACCGGGATCGTCAGGCACGCCACGTCGCCGGCACGCAGTCCGATCGCCTCGTACTGCGGACCCCAGGAGCGCCCCATGACGTCCACATCGGCGGCCGACATCGCATAGCGCTCCTGCCCGATGCCCGAGGTGCCGGTGGTCAGGTGCACCTGCGCGATCTCGTGTTCGGCAATGCACAAATTACCGCCCCAGGGCGGTCGGCGTTCTTGCGCCTGCAGCAGATCCTCCTTGGTGACTACCGGTAGGCGCTCGAGTTCGTCGGCGTTTTGCGGGATCCAGCCCTGCGCCACGCCGTGGGCGCTCCAGTGATCGCGATAGAAATCCGACACACGCCAGGCACGCTCGATGGCAGCTTGCAGGCGGGAGAAATCACCGATCGTTCCCATCACACCTCCAAGCGGAAGCGACCCTGCGCACGCAGTTGAGGTCCGACGAGAGCCTCGAACGCCAGCTCCGAGCCGTCGCGGGCGGCATAGATCTCGAAGACATCATCGGGATGGCTAGGCGCCAGGTAACGCACATCCAGCTCGGTGACGCGGGCGCTGGTGGCCTGCACGATCTCGCGCTCAATGATCGCGGTGATCAAGGTGGCGGGTACCACGACATCCGGGTAATGACGCTTGGCCGCATAGCGCACGTCCAGGTGCAGGGCGTTGGTA
>JBIKUT010000072.1:0-8237 GCA_044347465.1 Ramlibacter sp. | reverse complement strand
CGCGCGTCTTTGAATGCATCGCACAGGCCACCTGCGATGTGATGGTGGAGACCTTCATCCTGTTCGAAGACCGGGTGGGCCTGCAGCTGCAAGCCGCACTGGTGGCCGCGGCGCGGCATGGCGCGCATGTCGATGTCACCGTCGACGGCTGGGGCTCGCCGGATCTGTCGCAGGGCTTCTTGCACGCGCTGATGGACGCCGGCGTGCAACTGCATGTGTTCGACCCGGGGCCGCGCCCCTTTGGCCTGCGGCCCTATGCGCTGCGACGCCTGCACCGCAAGATCGTCGTCGTGGACAACCGCACGGCCTTCGTGGGCGGCATCAACTACTCGGCCGACCACCTGGCCGACTTCGGGCCGCTGGCCAAGCAGGACTACGCCATCGAGATCCACGGGCCGTTGGTGGCGGTGATCGACCGCTTCACCCACGCCGCCCTGGCGCGCGGCCTGCTACACCGGCGCCCGCATGCCTGGTGGTTCGCGCGTCGACCGGCACGCCGTGTAACGACGAAGCCGGCCTGGGAAGGCAGCGCGCAGGCCCGCTTCGTCGTACGAGACAACCTGCACCACCCCGCCGACATCGAGCGCCAGTACCGCGACGCCATCCGCACAGCCCGCACGCGCGTGGTCATCGCCAACGCCTACTTCTTCCCCGGCTACCGCCTGGTACGCGAGCTGCGCCTGGCGGCGCGCCGAGGCGTGGACGTACGCCTGGTGCTACAGGGATGCCCCGATATGGCCATCGCACGCAGCGCAGCCACCACGCTCTATCAGCACCTGCTCAAGGCCGGTGTGCGCATCTTCGAATACCGCAAGCGGCCGCTGCATGGCAAGGTCGCCCTGGTCGACGAGGACTGGGCCACCGTCGGCTCGAGCAACCTGGACCCACTGAGCCTGGCGCTGAACCTCGAAGCCAACGTCTTCATCCGCGACCGCGCCTTCAACCAAGGTCTGAACGCGCACCTGCAGGATCTGATGCGGGTGCACTGCACCGAGATCGATGCGGCATCGCTGGCCCCCGTGAGCGCTCTGGCGCTGATACGCAGCTACCTGGCCTTTCACGTAATGCGCAAGTTCGCGCGCTGGGCGCGCTGGCTGCCACCGCACACGCCGCGCCTGCAGCCCGCCCTCGCACCGGCCAAGGACGCACCATGACGGCAGCGGCCGCCGCGGCGCGGCCCTGGTGGGTAGGCGGGCTGACGCTGGCGTTCTTCTCGGTACTGGCCTACTTCGCTTGGCGCTACGCGCACACCCTCGCGTGGCACGACGTGTGGCAGGCGCTCGGGGCCACCCCCGCGCCCACGCTGGTCGCCGCGAGCGTGATGGCCACCATCAGCCACGCGATCTACAGCAGCTTCGACCTGCTAGGGCGCGCCTACACCGGCCACCGCCTGCGCGCGGCGCAGGTGATGGGCATCACCTTCATCAGCTACGCCTTCAGCCTGACCCTGGGCGCGCTGGTGGGGGGCGTCGGGCTGCGCCTGCGCTTGTATACACGCCTGGGGCTGTCGGCCCTGACCGCCACGCGCGTGTTCACCTTTAGCGTCGTCACCAACTGGTTCGGGTTTCTGGTGCTGGCCGGTACCGTGTTCGCGCTGGCGCCACCGCCGATCGGCACGGGCTTGTCCGCCCCGGCGCTGCATGGGCTGGGCCTGGTCCTGCTAGGACTGGCAGCCGGCTATGTGGGCCTGTGCCTGCGCACGCGACAGCGGCTTGTGCGCCTGTTTCGCCACGCGTTTCGATTACCGGGGCCGCGCCTGGTGGCCCTGCAACTGGCGCTCTCCTGCACCCACTGGGCCAGCATGGGCGGCGTTCTGTACTTCTTGCTGCAAACGCGCGTGGATTACGTGACGGTGCTGGGCGTGCTGCTGGTGGCCGCCGTCGCGGGCGCGGTCACCCACATCCCCGCCGGCCTGGGCGTGCTGGAAGCGGTGTTCCTCGCCTTGCTGTCGGATGCGGTGCCGGCGCACGTCTTGCTGGCAGCCCTGCTGGCCTACCGGGCGATCTATTACCTGGTGCCCTTCCTCTTGGCGGCCGCCCTGTACGGGGTGATTGAGGCCCGTGGCCGCGTGCGACTCAGGGGCGCAGCGCGTGATACGCAAAAGCGCCCGCCACGGCACCCGCGGCACTGACGAACATGCCCCAGGCGATGTCGATCAGCGTGAGCGGCAAAGACCAGTCACGCATCACCGCCAGGTTGGTGATGTTGTACGTGCCATAGGCAAACAGGCCGAACAGGCCCCCCAGGATCAGGGCCCGCAGCACATCCCCGCCCGAGGGCACGACCGCGAACACCATCAAGCCCACCGGGTAGCCAAAGTAGAAGATGGCCGCCGCCACGAGGCGCGGTTCGGGCGCCATCAGGTGCGCCATGGCCTGCGTGTACCAGGTCGTCGCAATCACCCGCAGCCACAGGTAATCGAGTACGCCCACCAGCAGCAGGACAGCGAGATAGCTCAGGGCAAGTCGGCTCATGGCGTGCATTGTCGCCCGGGGCCCATGCCCATTCAACGCGGGGGTTTACCGGGCTCGCCGCGTCGCTGGCGTGACTGGTTGGTGCCGCCCACCTGGGATTCGCGGTCACTGCGGCTTTGGGGCGAGCGAGCGCCCTGGTTCTTCTGAGTCGGGGCCTGATCCCCGAGCTTGTTGCGGTCGTTGACGACCTTGCCGGTGTGCGGGGTCTGCGCGTCGCGCGGGGATGTGCTCATGGCGCGTCTCCTGAAAGTGCGGCGTTCATTGTGGCCACCCTCGGCGCGGTAGCGGGTAACACCCGGCAAGGCACGCGACAGGCCCGCGCGCAAACCGCGCGCGCTTAGACGCCCAGCGGGCTCACGCCGATCAGGCGCGCATGGCCCCAAAACGCGAACACCCCCCAAACGCCCAGGCCCACCACCCCCGTGAGCCAGGTGCGGGACGCGACGCCCGGTGCGTACACCGTGCCCTGCACACGATCGCGCTGTCGCGAGGCGCGAAACAGCAACACCGACCACACCAGGAAGGCACCAAACAAGACCATATCGGCCAGCGTGCCGTTGGACAGCAGGTGCGCCAGGGCCCAGACCTTCACCGCGAGCACCATGGGGTGGTGCAAACGCGCCTTGATGCCGTTACCCGGCACATACGCGGCCACCAGCATCACGAAAGCCACGAGAGTCAGCAAGGCCGCCAGGTGCGCCATGCCACGCGGCGGCGCCCACACCGTGATCGGCGACTGGCGGGCCAAGCCGTAGCCATACACCAGCAACACGAAGCCGACGAGCGACGCCAGCGCGTACAGACCCTTCCAGGGCTTCTCGCCCAGACGCGCCACCCACTGCGCACGCAGGGGCTCGGCGAAGACGCGCATCGAATGCACGCCCAGGAAAACGATCAGTCCAGCCACCATGAGTTCCATGCGATGTCTCCAGTGCGGCAGGGTCATCCTGCACGGGCCCCGATGATACGAGGGGGCTCCTGCCGCCGGCGCGCTACATTCCCTCCCACGCTCTCACGTCGCCCTCACCATGCACACGCACGCCCTCGTCCTTTTCTCCGGTGGCCAAGACTCCGCCACGGCACTGGCCTGGGCGCTCGATCGCTACGACCGGGTCGAAACCATCGGCTTTGACTACGGCCAACGACACCGCGTCGAACTCGATTGCCGCACGCAGTTCCTCGACAAGCTGCGCGCCAGCTTCCCCCACTGGGCCGAGCGTCTGGGCGATGACCACCTGCTGGACCTGGGGCTGCTGGGGCAGGTCAGTGACACCGCCCTCACCGCCGAACGCGCCATCGCCTTCAACGCCGGCGGCCTGCCCAATACCTTCGTGCCCGGACGCAACCTGATCTTCTTCACGTTTGCGGCGGCGGTGGCCTACCGGCGCGGCCTGTCGGTGCTGGTGGGCGGCATGTGCGAGACCGATTACTCGGGCTACCCCGATTGCCGCGACGACACGCTCAAGTCCTTGCAAGTCACGCTGGGCCTGGGCTTGGATCAACGCGTAGTGATCGAGACGCCGCTGATGTGGATGGACAAGGCACAGACCTGGCAGCTGGCGCACACGCTGGGCGGCAACGCGCTGGTGTCCCTCATCACCGAGGAGACGCACACCTGCTATTTGGGCGATCGCAGCACGCGCCATGCCTGGGGCTACGGCTGCGGCACCTGTCCGGCGTGCGATTTGCGCGCGCGCGGGCATGCGCGCTACGCCGCGTCCAAGGGGTAGCCTGCGCCATGTCGCTTGCCACGACGCCCGCAACGCCGGCGCAACGCGCACGGAGCGGCGACGCACGCATGTTGGCGCAAGACTTGGGGCATAGTCGTCAGGACACGCTGCAGACGTTCGCGGCCTTCGAGTCGGCCTTGCCCTCGCTGCAGGTGCCGATCGCGCAGGACCTCAACCCGCCGCTGTGGGAGCTGGGGCATGTAGGTTGGTTCGCCGCCTGGTGGCTGGCGCGCAATCCTGAGCGTGCACGCGGCTGGCACGCCCACCCCGACGCGCCACGCGCGCCGCCCGCGCGCGCCGGGGACGATGCTCTGTACGACTCGCGCCATGTCGCCCACGCCAGCCGCTGGTCGCTACCGCTGCCGGATGCCCGCACCACCCGCGAAGACCTTGCGGCGCAACTGGCCGCGGCCCTGGACCTGCTGGCCGCCGAGACCGGCACCGACGCCGAGCGTCTGTACTTCTTCCGGCTCGCGCTGTTGCACGAGGACATGCATCACGAGGCGGCTTTGTACATGGCGCAGGCGTTGGGCGTTGCCATCACGGACCTGCGCTGGCAGGCCACGCCCTTACCCGACCCCGGCCCCGCCTTGCAGCTGCCAGCCACCGCGTGGGCCCTGGGCCCGCAGCCCGAGACGGGCTTTGTCTTCGACAACGAATGCGGCCACCAAGCCATCGATCTCGTGCCTACACGCATCGACAGCCAGGTCCTGCGCTGGCAGGACTACCTGCCCTTTGCCGAAGACGGCGGCTACACGCAGGCGCAGTGGTGGAGCCCGCCAGGCTGGCAGTGGCTGAAATCAAACGGGCCCGCCCCGCGCTACCTGCGGCGTGAGGGCCGCACCTGGCTGCAATGGCGGCATGGCCAATGGCGCGCGCTCCCCCTGCGCGAGGCCGCCTGCCACCTCACAGCGTACGAAGCGCAGGCCTGGTGCCGCTGGGCCGGTCGGCGCCTGCCCACCGAGGCCGAGTGGGCCTGGGCCACCCACCACGCGCCCGAATCGTCTTTTCGTTGGGGTCAGGTGTGGGAGTGGACGGCCAGCGCCTTCGCCCCCTTCCCTGGCTTTGCGCCGCACCCGTATCGCGACTACTCGGCGCCGTGGTTCGACGGCCGGCCCGTGTTGCGGGGCGCGTCCTTCATGACGCAGCCGCGTATGCGCCATCCCGGCTACCGCAACTTCTTCCCCGCCGACCGCAACGATGTCGCCGCAGGGTTTCGCACCTGCGAGGACCTGAGCGACTGAACGGCCTCAGCCCCAGGCGAGGAACACGCCGAAGGCGTCCTGCGGATCGCTCCAACGCCGCACCTGCTTGAAGCCCGCATCCTGCAGCAGCTGCGTGAACCGGGCCGGCGACCACTTGTACGAATTCTCGGTGTGTATGCGCTGGCCTGAGCGGAACACGCGCTGCCCGCCGGGCCAGGTCACGAGGGTGTCCTCGCGCGCCTGCAGGTGCATCTCAATGCGCGACGCGGTCTCGTTGTACAGGGCCACGTGCTGCCACTGGGCCACACGAAAGTCGGCCCCTAGCAGCGTGTTCAGGTTCAACAGCGCGTTGAGGTTGAACGCCGCCGTCACGCCCAACGCATCGTCATAGGCGGCCTGCAAGACCTGCGGGGATTTGGGCTGGTCCACGCCTATGAGCAGCGCACCCCCGCAGGACGCTCGGTACATCTGCGCCAGCAGCGCCAGGGCCTGATCCGGCGCGAAATTGCCGATGCTCGAGCCCGGATAGAACATCAAACGCGGTCCGGAGCCCACGCCGGGCAAGCCCGCCGGCAAGACCAGGCGTTGCGAAAAATCCATGCCCACGCCGCTGACGTCCAGGGCGGGATGCTCTCGCTGCAAGGCGAGCAAAGACTGGCGCAGGTAATCGACCGAGATGTCCACCGCAACGTACGCGCCGGGCCCGATCACCATGAACAGGCTGGCAGCTTTCGCACAATTGCCTGCACCCAAGTCCACCATCACCGGGCGCGGGCCCGTGACCGCGTGTACCGCATCCGCCATGGCGGCCCCGTGCGCCGCGAAGATGGCGGCCTCGGTCCACGTCAGGTAATCGGCATCCAAGGCGGTGATCGCATCGAACAGGCGCGAACCCAGCGCGTTGTAGAAAAACTTCGGCGCGATCACCGCCTCGGCCTGCAGCAGGCCTTCGTGCGCGCCCTGGCGCAGCCCGCGGGCCGATCCGTCTTCGATCTGGACGATATGCGGCACCTTCATGGGTCACCCTTGTTTGGTTGAAGCGGCCAGTATCGCCTAGCGACGCGCCCGGGCCCGCTCCACTTCAGCCAGACGGCGTGACAGCCGCGCCACCTGGGCCTGCATCGCCGCCAGCACGGTGCGGACCCGATCCCGCTGCAGGCGCGCCGACAGTGTGGCCACGCTGATGGCCCCCACCACCGCACCCCGGGCATCGGCGATCGGCACCGCCAGCGCGCTCGTGCCGGCCATCACGCCCTGCGCCACATACACATGGCCCTGGCGCCGCGCGGCCTCCACCGCAGCCAGCACCTGCTTGCCGCTGCGCCCGAGCACTTCCAGGCGCTGGGAGTTGGTCTGCGTGAGCGCCGCGGCCTCTGCCTTGGGCAGACCCGACAGCAAGGCGATCCCCGACACGCTTGCACCCAAGGGTCGGCGCGCGCCGATGTCGATGGACAGCACCTGAATGGCGTGCGAGCCCAGGTAGCGTCCGATGCACACCGAATCCGCGCCGTGCTGCACGCTCAAAAACACGGTGTCGCCCAGTTCGTCGGCCAACGCGGTGAGGTAAGGCTCGGCCAGCGCGCGAATCGCCAGCCCTGCGGGCCTCGCCAACCCCAAGAGCGTGATCTCGTGGCCCATGCGGTAGCGGCGCGTGTCCGGGTCTTGTTCGACGGCGGTCTCGTCCATCAGCACCTGCAGCAGGCGATGCGCCGTGGGCGCCGTCAGACCCGACATCTGCGCCACGTCCGTCAGGCGCACGCCCCGGTCCTGGCCCGTGGCCACCAGGCGCAGCACCGCCAAGGCCCGGCGCACGCTCTGCGCGCCCTCACCCGTACGCGAGCGGGGCGAGGACATGCCGGCGCGGGGTTTGCCGGCCATGGCTTCAGCGCCCCATCACCGTCTTGTCCGTCTGCGCCACAGGCCGCAGCGTGGTGACCTCGCCAATCGTGGCGTAGCGCGGCCCGCCCAGGCGACAGATTGGGTTGAGGGTCAGGCTGTCGATCTTGAAGTCCTCGACCAGGCCCACGCGCACATGAAAGGCCAGCACCTCGCCCACCATGAACTCCGAGCCCGTGTCGCCAAATGCGATCGAGCGGTGCAAGCGGCACTCCATGGCCACCGGCGGCGCGGCCAGGCGCGGCACCGAGATCAGATCGCTGGGCACCGTCTGCAGCCCCAGCAGGTCCACCTCGCTCACATGCGGCGGATGCTCCTCGGCGCTCTCGTGCAGCGGCTGCAGCAGCGACGCGTCGGCGATGTGCACCACATACTCGCCGCGCGCCAGAATGTTGTTGCCGGTGTCCTTCATCACGCCGGCCTTGCGCCCGACGTTCACGCCCACCATGGGCGGCTTGTTCGAGACGAAGGTAAAGGCGCTAAAGGGCGCGACGTTCAGAACGCCCGCCTCGGACTGCGTGCAGACCCAGGCAATCGGACGGGGCACGATGATCCCCGTGAGCAGCTTGTAGGTCTGCTGCGGGTCCAGGTCGGCGGCAAGTAGGCGCATGAGGAAATATCCAGATCTTGGACGGCCTGTGCGGCGCAAGGCTCGTTTCGGATGCTAGCGCGTCTGCTGCGGCCGGCTAGCGGGCGGCTTCGCTAGACTTCCACCATGGAGAGATTGAGGCGGGCTCATTGCCAGCCTGGCGCGCCCCGACTAGAGTTGGTCGATTCACAAGAGAAGAAGGAGACACCCCATGCGACACCTGATCGCCCCCCTCGCGGCCAGCCTGGCCGTGCTCGCCACGCTGGCGGCCCCCACCCTCGCCCACGCGCAGGAGTGGCCCACCAAACCGATCCGCATCGTCGTGCCCTACCCGCCCGGGGGC
>JBIKUT010000071.1:0-8260 GCA_044347465.1 Ramlibacter sp. | reverse complement strand
GTAGCCCGCGAGGTTGCGCACGCCGAGTTTGGACATGAGCTTGTAGCGACGCTCCATTTCGGCCACGCACCAGTTCAGGCCATGGGCCGCCTGGCGCATGTCGGTGACCACAGGCGCGAGCAGGTGCGGGATGCCTTCGTAGACCGACATCTCCAGCATCTTGGGGTCGATCATCAAGAGGCGCACATCGCGCGCCTCGGCCTTGTACAGGAGCGACAAGATCATCGCGTTGATGCCCACCGACTTGCCCGAGCCGGTCGTACCGGCCACCAGCACGTGCGGCATCTTGCCCAGATCGGCGACCACCGGGTTGCCGATGATGTCCTTGCCCAAGCCCATGGTCAGGAGCGACTTGGCTTCGTTATAGACCTGCGAGCCCAGGATCTCGGACAGGCGGATGGACTGGCGCTTGGCATTGGGCAATTCCAACGCCATGTAGTTCTTGCCGGGGATGGTCTCGATCACGCGAATGGACACCAGCGAGAGCGAGCGCGCCAGGTCCTTGGCAAGGTTGACGATCTGCGAGCCCTTGACACCCGTGGCCGGCTCGATCTCGTAGCGGGTGATGACGGGGCCGGGCTGGGCCAGCACCACACGCACCTCGACGCCGAAATCGCGCAGCTTTTTCTCGATCAGGCGCGACGTCATCTCCAGGGTTTCGGATGACACCGTCTCTTGGCGCGCGGCGGCGGCGTCCAGCAGATCGACCTGGGGCAGCGTGCTGTCGGGGAGTTCGTTGAACAGGGGCTTTTGGCGCTCTTTGGCCACGCGCTCGCTCTTGGGGACGTCGGCCAGGACCGGCTCGATCAGCACCGGCGCAGCGTGCAGCTCCTCGATTTCGGAGCGTTCCTCGAGGACGATTTCTTCGCGCTCGCGGGCGGCCTGCTGCCCCAGCGCGAGATCTTGTGCGATCTCGCGCTGCTCGCGGCGCGAGGCGATGAAGCCGTCGATGCGCGCGCCGATGCCCTCGGCCAGTTGGGCCCAGGAGAAGCGAAAGACCATGGCCATGGCCACCACGACCAGCGCAATGGCAATGAGCCCGGAGCCCATGAACCCCAGCCACTTGACCGAAGCGGGCCCGACCAGAAAGCCCAGCGCACCGCCCGCATGATCCGGCAAGCGCGGCTCGAAACGGTACAGGCGCGACCACTCGAGAGCGGCGCTGGAAGACACCAGCAGCAGCAAGCCGCACCAGAACACCAGGCGATCGCGCAAGGTGCGCGCAGGCGCTGGCGGCTCGCCCTCAGCCCGCATCCACACAGCCAGGGACGCAAACCAGGCGCGCACGCCCGCAGCCAGGCACCACCAGACCGAGAAGCCCAAAAGGAAATAGCTGGCGTCGGCCAGCACGGCGCCGAGACGGCCGCCCCAGTTGCGCGTGGGACCGCCGCTGCCCGAGGTGGAGAAGGCGGCGTCCTGGGCGGAATGCGTGGCCAGGGCCAGGAACCAGAACACCAGGGCCAGCAACCCCAGCACCAGAGCGATTTCGTGGGCAAACCGACGAATGCCCGAAGGTGGCTGCGGGCGGTTCGTGTCGGTCGGGTTGTGCAGGGTGTGGAGCGAGTAGGACATCGATACAAAAACAGGTCAGACCGCCTAGGGTAGCCGAGTCAGCCCAGGGCGCTCAGATGCTCTTTAATCAGCATGGAGCCGTCTTCGCGGGTTTCGACGAAACCGCGCTCCTCCAGGTCTTTCATGACCCGACTGACCATTTCTCGGGAGGCCCCCACCATTTTGGCGATGTCCTGCCGGGAAATGCGGTCTCGCACGGCCAGATGGCCCTCGCGATCGGGCTGCGCGGCTTCGAGCAGGGCCCGGGCGACGCGCCCGTAGACGTCCATCAGGGCCAGCGATTCGATCTTGCGGTCGGCCTGACGCAGGCGCTGGACCAGGCCCTTCATGATGGCGTAGGCCATGGAGTTGTTTTCGGGCAGGCAGCGGGCGAATTCGGCGCGGCCCAGGGCCAGCATGTCCGTCTGGATCTCGGCCCGCACAGAAGCCGAGTGCGCCTGGTTGTCGATCAGGCTCATTTCGCCCAGGTAGTCACCCGGCTGCAGGGTGGCCAGGATCACCTCGCGCCCGCGCCGGTCGGCGGTGACCACGCGGGCGCGGCCGGTCAGCAGGATGAACAAGGTGTTGGACTTGCTGCCCTGCTCGACGACGACCTCGCCGCGCTTGAATCGGCGCTTGACCACCGCATCGGCCACGGCCTCGGCCTGGGCGCAGGTGAGGAGCGCAAACAGGGGCACCCGGCGTATCAGCTCCAGGTTGGACAGCATGGACATTTCATTCCTCCTGGCCGGACCGACCCACGGGCATCACCATCGCTTCTTACAATGACGGTGATCAAGACAGACTTGCGCCGCCTGCGGCGAACAAGGTGATACTTGACTGAGTCGTCCTGCAATGTACACCGCGCGCCTTCGATGCCGCGCAAGTTTTACCCCTATGAGCTCCACACACGCCAAAGTCCTCATCCTCGGCTCCGGCCCTGCCGGCTATACCGCCGCCATCTACGCTGCGCGCGCCAATCTGCAACCCATGCTGGTCACGGGCATTGCCCAGGGTGGCCAGTTGATGACCACCACCGAAGTGGACAACTGGCCCGCCGATGTCCACGGCGTACAGGGCCCCGAGCTGATGCAGCGCTTTTTAGAGCATGCTGAACGCTTCAAGACGCAGATGGTGTTTGACCACATCAACCAGGTCGACTTCAGCCAGCGCCCCTTCAAGCTCACCGGTGACAGCAGCACCTACACCGCGGATGCGGTGATCTTGGCGACGGGCGCATCGGCCCGCTACCTGGGCTTGCCCTCCGAAGAAGCCTTCATGGGCAAGGGCGTGAGCGCCTGCGCCACCTGCGACGGCTTTTTCTACCGCGACCAGATCTGCTGCGTGATTGGCGGCGGCAACACGGCGGTCGAAGAGGCCCTGTACCTGTCCAACATCGCCAGCAAGGTCTACCTGGTCCACCGCCGCGACAAGTTCAAGGCTGAACCCATTTTGGTGGACAAGGTGATGGAGAAGGTCGCGGCCGGCAAGATCGAGCTCAAACTTTTCAAGACCCTGGACGAGGTGCTGGGCGATGCCACCGGCGTGACCGGCGTGCGCCTGAAGGACACCAAGACCGGAGCGACCGAGGACGTGACGCTCAAGGGCTGCTTCATCGCCATCGGCCACTCGCCCAACACCGACATCTTCAAGGGCCAGCTGGAGATGAAAGACGGCTACATCGTCACCCGCTCGGGCAACAACGGCTTTGCCACCATGACCAGCGTGCCGGGCGTGTTTGCCGCCGGGGACGTGCAGGACCATGTGTACCGCCAGGCCATCACCAGCGCCGGCACCGGCTGCATGGCGGCCCTGGACGCCCAGCGCTTCCTCGAACAGGGGGAATAAGCCCCTTCTTGACCCCCTCCCAGGGGCGGCCGGGCGGGCCTGGCCCCGCTGCCCTATAATGGAGGGCTTTGCTGGATCCGCCGGGAAGACAAGACGGTCGCAAAGAATGGGTTACCGCCACCCTGATGGCGAGGTGAGGCGAGAGCGAGGCAGGTGCCGCTGGCTGAAAAGCTGGGAGGCCTGCCGACAGTGATCGCCGTTTCAATGGAGTGCAAGATGGCACGCGTCTGCGAAGTCACGGGCAAGGCCCCGATGGTCGGGAACAACGTTTCCCACGCCAACAACAAAACCAAGCGCCGGTTCCTGCCGAACCTGCAACATCGCCGTTTCTGGGTCGAGAGCGAGAACCGCTGGGTGCGCCTGCGTGTCTCGAGCGCCGCGCTGCGCCTGATCGACAAGAACGGTATCGATAGCGTGCTGGCGGACCTGCGTGCCCGCGGCCAAGCCTAATCAAGGAGCAGCATCATGGCGAGCAAAGGCGGACGCGAAAAGATCAAGCTGGAGTCCACTGCGGGCACCGGCCACTTCTACACCACCAGCAAGAACAAGAAGACGATGCCTGAAAAGATGTCGATCATGAAGTTCGACCCCAAGGCGCGCAAGCACGTCGAATACAAGGAAATCAAGCTGAAGTGATTCAGCGCGATGACCAGAAAAAAGCCCCGCAATGCGGGGCTTTTTCTTGGGCGCCTCGGGCTGCACGCGCAGCCCTGGGGACTCAGGCGTGCGCCGCGCGCAGGCGCTGCGAGAAGACCTGCAAACGGGCGATGCCGCTGTCCTCGGCGCGCTTGCACCAGGCCTGCAGGTCGTGGGTCAGCTGCTCGCGAGAGACCGAGGTGTTGAGCCACATCTGGCGCAATTCCTCGCGCATGGTGAGCATCTTGTCCAGCGCGGGCGAGGCCGCGCGGGCCTGGTCGACCTGGTTGCGCGCGTCGGCCGGCACGCGGTCATCGTCGCGGTGCAGCCAGCGGCGAGCGGCCTTGAGAATGGACAGGTCCTGGCCGCGTGCCTGGAGCACCGAGATCTCGTCGCTGCAGGCGCGGCGCATCTCACGGGCGTAGCGGGCCATCACCTCGTAGCGGTTGGTGATCACGGCCTCGAGCGTCTTCTCGTCGGCCACCGGGCGGATGTCACCCAGTTGCAGCTTGGGCGGCACCTTCTTGACACGGGCCCAGCCGATCGCCTGCATGGCGCGGATGTAGGCCCAGCCCAGATCGAACTCGTAGCGCTTGACCGAAAACTTGGCCGAGGTGGGGTAGGTGTGGTGGTTGTTGTGAAGCTCTTCGCCACCAATGATCAGGCCCCAGGGCGAGATGTTGGTGCTGGCGTCGGGCGCCTCGAAATTGCGGTAGCCCCAGTAGTGGCCGATGCCGTTGATGATGCCGGCCGCGGTGACGGGGATCCACAGCATCTGCACGGCCCACACCGTGGCGCCCAGCGCGCCAAAGAGGGTCACGTTGATGATCAGCATCAGGGCCACGCCCTGCCAGCTAAAGCGGGTGTAGAGATTGCGCTCGATCCAGTCATCGGGCGTCCCGTGGCTGAACTTGGCCAGGGTTTCCTTGTTCTTGGCTTCGGCGCGGTACAACTCAGCGCCTTGCCAGAACACGGTCTCGATGCCGCGGGTCTGGGGGCTGTGGGGATCGTCAGGCGTTTCGCACTTGGCGTGGTGCTTGCGGTGGATGGCCACCCACTCCTTGGTGACCATGCCGGTGGTGAGCCAAAGCCAGAAGCGGAAGAAATGCGAGGGGATGGGCCCCAGCTCCATCGCGCGGTGCGCCTGCGTGCGGTGCAGGAAGATGGTGACCGAGGCGATGGTGATGTGGGTGACCACCAGCGTGAAGATCAGCACCTGCCACCAGGACAGCCGCCACACGCCGTGCGCGAGGAAGTCGATCGCCGCGTTCAGAACGGCCCAATCAGGTAGCAGCATAAGAAGTGTCTTTGAAGTCCAAAGTGGGACAGAGCGATTCTACGGCTGAGGGATCCAGCGACCCCGAAAAAACCGATACTTTTTGACTCACATCAGGCCCTTGCGACTATTTGCGCACCCAGACAGCCGCAAAAAAGCCATCCGTTGCGTGCCGATGAGGCCACAAACGCAGGAAATCGCCGCTGCAAAGGGCGTCCGGGTCCGCCAGCTTCAGGGGTGCGAGCGCCTGGGCAGCCGGCAGCACCTGAAAGCCCGACTCCTGCTCGCCGAAGGCCTGGGCGACCGCTTCGTTCTCCTCGCGCAGCAGGCTGCAGGTGGCGTAGACCAGACGGCCCCCGGGCTTGAGCATGCGGGCCGCACTGCGCAAGATGGCCAGTTGCTTGGTCGCCATTTCTTGCACCGCTTCGGGCGACTGGCGCCATTTCAGGTCGGGGTTACGACGCAGCGTGCCCAGGCCCGAGCAGGGCGCGTCGACCAGCACCCGATCGATCTTGCCGGCCAGTCGCTTGATGCGGTCATCGCGCTCGTGGGCAATGGCGGCGGGATGCACGTTGGACAGACCGCTGCGGGCCAGCCGGGGCTTGAGGGCGTCCAGGCGATGGGCCGAGGTGTCGAGGGCGTAGAGGCGCCCGGTGTTACGCATGCACGCGCCGAGGGCCAGCGTCTTGCCGCCGGCGCCGGCGCAAAAGTCCACCACCATCTCGCCGCGGTGCGCGTCGAGCAGGGCAGCCAGGATCTGCGAGCCTTCGTCCTGCACCTCAATGGCGCCGCGCGTGAAGGCCTCCAGGCGCGTGAGCGCGGGCTTGTCGTCCAGGCGCAAGCCCCAGGGGGAATAGGGGGTGGGCTGGGCCTGGATGCCAGCGCGCGCGAGTTCCTTGCGCACGTCCTCGCGCTTGTCGGCCAGGGCGTTGACCCGCAGGTCCAGGGGCGCGGGGCGCAGCAGGCTCTCGGCCAGCGGCCAGAAGTCGGCGCCGACCTGGTCCTTCAGGGGCTGCACCAGCCACTCGGGCAGGTTGTGGCGATGGCGCTCCAGGAGGTCGGCCTCGGACACCGCGTCGCAGGCATCGAGCCAGGTCTTCTCGGTGTCGGACAGCGCGCTCTTGAGGAAATCGCGCGGGCCGGCAAAGCCCAGGATGGCCATGCGCCGCTCGCGCGGGCCGCTGCCCGAAGGCGCGAAATGGTCGAACTGCAACTTGCGTCGCAGCACCGCGTACACGGTCTCGGCCAGGGTGGCGCGCTCGCGCGGACCGAGCTGGCGATGGTCACGAAAGTAGCGGGAGACCACGGCATCGGCTGGATGATCGAGTTTCAAGACCAGACCGACGAGTTCGGCGCAGGCCTCGAGCAGGGCTTTGGGGTGCATGGGGGGATCGGTGGACGCTACGACGGGCGCAGCAGGCGGGCAATAGCCCGGGGATAGAGAACGTGTTCCTGGGTCAGGACGCGGGCGGCCAGCGACTCGGGCGTGTCATCGGACATCACCGGGACGATGGCCTGGTCAAGGATGGGGCCGTGATCGAGATCCGCGGTGACGCGGTGGACGGTGGCGCCCGCGAAGCGACAGCCAGCCTCCAGCGCCCGCGCATGCGTGCGCAGGCCGGGGAAGGCGGGCAACAGGGACGGATGGATGTTGACCAAACGCCCCGCGTAGCGCGCCACGAAGGCGGGGGTGAGGATGCGCATGAAGCCGGCCAGCACCACCAGCGCCGGCTGGTGAAGGTCAATGGCGCCCGCGAGGGCGGCGTCGAAGGCCTCGCGTCCCTCGAAACGCTGATGGTCGACCACCTCGGCGGGCAGGCCCAGCTCGCGCGCCAGGTCCAGGCCGGGGGCATCGGGCCGGTTGCTGATCACGGCCGCGATGCGCGCACCCAGGCGGCGCTCCCAGTCGTCCTGGCGCGCCGCGCGCGCGAGGGCGGCCATGTTGGAGCCGCCCGAGGAGATCAGGATCACGAGATTCTTCATGGAAGCCCCGATTATCCCCAGCGCGTCGCCGCCACCGACTTGTCGCCCCACGGACACGCTGAAAAGCACGGGCGTGCTACAAACTTCGCTGGCTTGGAGACACCCCCATGGATTTGGCTTTTACCCCCGAAGAACAAACATTTCGACAGAGCGTGCGCGAATGGGTGCACGCAAACCTGCCGCAGGACATCGCGCACAAGGTTCATCACAACCTGCACCTGACGCGCGAGGACATGCAGCGCTGGGCGCGCATCCTGGGCAAGAAGGGCTGGCTCGGGCATGGCTGGCCCCAGCAGTTTGGCGGCCCGGGCTGGACTGCGGTGCAAAAGCATTTGTTCGAAGAGGAATGCGCCCTGGCTGGCGCGCCGCGCGTCGTGCCCTTCGGGCCGGTGATGGTGGCGCCGGTGATCATGGCCTTTGGCTCGCCCGAGCAGCAACAGCGCTTCCTGCCGGGCATCGCATCGGGTGATGTGTGGTGGAGCCAGGGCTATAGCGAACCCGGCTCGGGCTCGGACCTGGCCTCGCTCAAGACCCGTGCCGAACGCAAGGGGGACACCTACATCGTCAACGGCCAGAAGACCTGGACCACGCTGGGCCAATACGGCGACTGGATCTTTTGCCTGGTGCGCACCGACAGCTCGGGCAAGCCGCAGACCGGCATTTCCTTCCTGTTGATCGACATGAAATCGCCGGGCATTCAGGTGCGGCCGATCATCATGCTCGATGGCGGGCACGAGGTGAATGAGGTCTGGTTCGACAACGTCGAAGTGCCGGCGAGCAACTTGGTGGGCGAGGAGAACAAGGGCTGGACCTACGCCAAGCACCTGCTGTCGCACGAGCGCACCAACATCGCCGACGTGAACCGCTCCAAGCGCGAGCTCGAGCGCTTAAAGCGCATCGCCAAGGCCGAAGGCGCCTGGGACGACACCCGCTTTCGCGACGAGATCGCCAAACTGGAAGTGGATA
>JBIKUT010000070.1:0-8343 GCA_044347465.1 Ramlibacter sp. | reverse complement strand
TACGGCGGCGGCGGCGTCGCGGCGGCGGTCCATGGGCGTGGTGCCCGCGTGACTGGCCATGCCGGTCACCGCACACAGCAAACGCACGCTGCCATTGATGGAGGTGACGATGCCCAAGGGGATGTCCAGTTCGTTGAGCACCGGCCCTTGCTCGATGTGCACTTCGACGAAGCCCAGATAGCGGGTCGGATCGCGGCGCAGGGCTCGAATCGATTCGAGCGTGGCGGGCAGGCCAGCGGCCTTCATGGCGTCGCGCATCGCGATGCCTTGCGCGTCCTTCTGGTCCAACCAGGCTGGGTCAAAGGCGCCGGTGAGGGCGCCAGAACTCAGGAAGGTGGCCTTGTACCGTTGGCCCTCTTCTTCAGAGAAGGCCACGACCTCGATGCCAAAGGGCAGGCGCCGCCCGGCGCGCGCGAGCTCACGCACGCAGGCCATGGGCGTGAAGATGCCCAGACGCCCGTCGTACTTGCCGCCATTGTGCACGGTGTCGTAATGCGATCCGGTGAGCAGACGCCGAGCGTCGCGCGCAGCCCCGTGGTAAACGCCCACCACGTTGCCGACCGCGTCGGTGCCGATTTCGTCAAAGCCGCAGGCCTTCATTTCGCGCGCGATAAAGGCGGCCGCCTGGATGTGGGCGTCGGTGAGGTAGGTGACCGTCAGCTGGCCTTTTTCCTTGAAGCCCGGGTCGCTGTAGACGGCCAGGGCCTCTTGCCAGTCCCACACCAGATCGCCCAGTACGGGCTCGACGCCGAATTTGTCGTTCAGGCGGATTTCGGCGATGCGGTGGATGTTGCGCAGGCACTCGGCCAGCTCGAAGGCAGGCGGATTCGCCAGACGGCGGGCGAAGGTTTCGATGATCTGCGCGCGCGTGAGGCCCGTGCCTCGCGGGCCGCGCACCGCCAGGATGAAGGGGAAGCCGAACTTCGCGTTGTAGTCGGCGTTGAGTTTTTGCAGGGTCTCGAATTCGGCGGGCGTGCAGTGGGTCAGACCCGCGCGGCTTTGCTCGCCGGTGGATTCGGCAGTGAGGCTTTGGCTCACCATGGCCTTGCCCGCGAGCTCGGGGTGGGCGCGAATCAGCGCCAGCTGCTGATCGCGCGTGGCCTGCGCGACGACCTGGGCGCAGGCGTGCTTGAGGGTGGCCAGTGAGGCGAAGGGGCGCTGCGCCAGGGCCGCACGCACGATCCAGGGCGAGTGCTCATACAACCCGTCCAGCATCACCGCCGCTTCGTCCAGCGAGGCGGCGTTGAGTTGTTCGAGGGTCAGCCTCACGCGCGGGCCTCCGGATACGGATGGACCTGCTTCCAGTGCCGCGCGATGTCGATGCGCTTGCACACCCAGACGCGGTCGTGGCGGGCAATGTGGTCCAGGAATTTTTGCAGGGCCACGATGCGGCCCGGACGTCCGAGCAAGCGGCAATGCATGCCCACGCTCATCATCTTGGGCGCCTCATCGCCTTCGGCATACAGCGCGTCGAAGGTATCGCGCATGTATTGGAAGAAAGGGTCGGCATGCGAATAGCCCTGGGGCAGGGCAAAGCGCATGTCGTTGACATCCAGGGTGTAGGGCACCACCAGATGCGGCACCACCTGTCCGTCGGTGCGGCGCACCTTCATCCAGAAAGGCAGGTCCTCGCCGTAGTAGTCGCTGTCGTATTCGAAGCCGCCGAAGTCGGCCACCAGGCGGCGGGTGTTGGGGCTGTCGCGGCCTGTGTACCAACCTGCCGGGCGCTCGCCCGTCATCTTGTGCAGGATGTCCATGGCCAGGCGCATGTGTTCGCGCTCGGTGGCTTCATCGACGCCCTGGTAGTGGATCCACTTCCAGCCGTGGCAGGCGATCTCGTGGCCCATCTCGCGCAGGGCGGCGGTGAGCTCGGGGTGGCGCTGCAGGGCGGTGCTCACGCCAAAGACCGTGAGTGGCAACTGGCGCTTTTCAAACTCACGCAGGATGCGCCACACGCCCACGCGCGATCCGTATTCGTAGATGCCCTCCATGCTCATATGCCGCTCGGGGTAAGCCGCCGGGTTGAACATTTCAGAGAGGAACTGCTCGGAGCCCGCATCGCCATGCAGCACGGCGTTCTCGCCGCCCTCTTCGTAATTGAGGACGAACTGCACGGCCACACGGGCCTGGCCGGGCCAGCGTGCATGCGGCACCTGACGGCCGTAGCCGACCAGGTCGCGGGGATAAGGGGCGGTGCTGTCGTAGATCATGGTCAGGAGGCGAGGGCCTGGGCGATGTCTTGGGTCAGAAGGGGCCGGTCGAAATCCAGGCTGGCCTCCACGTGGTCCAGGTGCTCGGTGATCAGACGGGCGGCGCGGTCTTCGTCGCGCGCGGCCAGCGCGCGCACGATCTGTAGATGTTCTTCGCTGGAGTGTTCGGCCGCGCCTTCGCGCTGGTACATCAGCGAGATCAGCGAACTGCGCGAGGCCAACTCGCGCAGGATCTGGGCCAGTACCTCATTGCCTAGCAGTTCGGCCATGCGCACATGAAAGTCGCCCAAAAGCTCGTTACGGCGAGCCGATTCGCCGGCTTCGGCAGCGGCCTTTTCCTGGGCGATGTGCTCGCGCAGGGCCTTGATGTGGGAGGGTGTGGCCTCGCGCGCGAAGGTGCGGGCCATCTCGCCTTCGAGCATGCGGCGCACCGCAAACAGCTGGCGCGACTCGCTCACGGTGGGTGCCGCCACGAAGGCGCCGCGTGCAGGCTCCAGGCGGACCAGGCGGTTTTGCGAGAGCTGAAACAAGGCCTGACGCACCAGCGTGCGCGACACACCGAAATGGTCGGCGAGCTTTTGCTCCGCCAGCTTGGTCCCCGGCTGCAGCCGGTGCGCCGCGATCGCCCGTGTCAGGGCCTCGGCGATGGTGCTGGTGGTGGTGTCCGCGGCGTGCATCTGCTGATGTTAAGGGCGATGGCACAAAGTGTATACACTATTGTCTACTGATTTAGGAGGGTTGCCATGGGATTGAGCACGCACGTCCTGGACACCATGCATGGCACGCCCGCTGGCGGCATGGCGGTCGCCCTGTACCGCACCGATGGCGGCCAGGCGCAGCTGGTCAAGCGCTTCACGCTCAATGCCGACGGGCGCAATCCGGACGGGCCGCTGTATGACAACGCCAGCTTGCAGCGTGGAACCTACCGACTCGTATTTGATGTCGCCGCGTACTTTCGTGCGCGCGGCGTGACGCTGCCGGATCCGCCTTTCCTCGATCAGGTCCAACTGGACTTCGGCGTGGCCGACACAAGCGCGCACTATCACGTGCCGCTGCTTTGCAGCCCCTGGAGCTATTCGACTTACCGCGGCTCCTGATCGGGCCTCAGTTCCTCATTTCTGGCCCTCGGTGAGGGTGTCCAGCTGAAAGCGCCCGCTGCGGTCCCACAGCCAGGTGTCGGTGTAGGTGACCCGCCCCATGCGCGCGGGGGCGGGGAAGGGCGCGGCGGCGCGCACGGTGCGTTCGATCTCTGCCACCACTTCGGGTGCGTGGCGCGGGGCGCGCATCCAGTTGATTTGCTGCACCTGTCCTTGGCCATCGACTTCGACCTGCAGCACCCCGACCGCATAGAGTAGCGGGGGCAACCGCCCCGGGTAGATGCGCGCGCGGTTCAGGCCATACAGGTGGGTGGCGGCGTCGCGTCGGTAATCGCGCGGCGTCGCGGCGGCCGATGCGCGTGGGCCGGCGGCGGGCGCGGGCGCGGGCGCAGGGGCCGCCACCGGCGCGGGAGCGCTGGGCGGGGCGCTGGCGGGCCGCGCGTCCTCGACGGGGGCGCCGGTGGGAGCTGGGCGCGCCGCTTCCTGGCGCGCCGGCGGTGTGCTGCAGGCTGCCAGGAGCACGGCGACCGCCGCGGCGACGATGGCCATGAACCGGGAAAGGGGGCTTGTGGCGCGCATGGACTCTCCTTGAACGGTCGCAAGCATACTTCGCATCTCTTTTCTGCCACGCCATGACGCACCTCCACGTCCGCTCACTCCGTGTCGCTTCCTGCCCCCCGAGGGGGCCTTCGCGCCTTGGGGCGGCCCGGCGCCGCTCATGACGCTCTTGTCGCTGCCCGATGCCCTGGCCCGTCTCGAACACCGCGAGGCGGTGCTGGTGTCTGTGGTGCAGGCCGAGGGCTCGGTGCCGCGCGAAGTGGGGGCCTGGATGTTGGTGTGGCCCGACGCGGTGGCCGGCAGCATCGGCGGCGGGCAGCTGGAATTTCAGGCGATCGCGCAGGCCCGCGTGCGCCTGGTGCAGGCCCCCGAAGCGGGGCATGACGCGGTGCATCGCTATCCCCTGGGCCCCAGTCTGGGGCAATGCTGCGGGGGCGTGGTGCATCTGCGCTTCGAGCGCGTGGCCGCAGCCGACACGGCCACCCTCACGCAGCGTCTGATGCCCGCGTGCCAGCCGCTGGCCTTGTTCGGCGGCGGCCATGTGGGCTGCGCGCTCGTGCGGGTGCTGGCGCCGCTGCCGCTGGCCATCACCTGGATCGACAGCCGCAACGAGATCTTTCCCGCCGACTGCCCGCCCCAGGTGCACTGCGAACACTCCGATCCGGTGCAGGCCGCTGTGACGGACCTCGCGCCCGGCAGCCGGGTGCTGGTCATGAGCTTTAGTCACGCAGAGGATCTGGACATCGTGGCGGCCTGTCTGCGTCGCCACCGCGAACGCGGTGACCTGCCCTTTGTCGGTTTGATTGGCAGCCAGACCAAGTGGGCGACTTTCCGGCGTCGGCTCGCAGACCGGGGCTACACCGACGCGGAGCTCGCGCACATCACCTGCCCCATCGGCTTGGCGGGCATTCGCGGCAAGCAGCCCGAGGTGATCGCAGTGGCCGTCGCCGCGCAATTGCTGCAGTTGCCCGGAACTTAATTACACTGGCGCCCTACGGCCGCAGCGGTGCCGGGCTTGGCAGCAAGCTCTGGGTTCGCGGTCTTTTCTGCTCAGAGCGCCCGCGGTGGTGAGCAGTCCTGAAGGTATTGATTGCCATGGAAAGCTACCTCCTCGACTGGGCCAACCTGCTGATTCGCTGGTTGCACGTGATCGTCGCCATCGCCTGGATCGGCTCCTCGTTCTATTTCGTTTTTCTTGATTCCAGCCTCACCCCCCCAGTCGATGAGGACCTGAAGAAGCAGGGCGTCAGCGGCGAGCTGTGGGCCGTGCACGGCGGCGGCTTCTATCACCCGGTTAAGTTCGCGCTCGCGCCGCCCAAGCTGCCCTCGCATCTGCATTGGTTTTACTGGGAAAGCTACAGCACCTGGCTCTCGGGTTTTGCGCTGCTGGCGGTGTCCTATTTGTGGAACCCGCGGGTCTATCTGATTGATCCCGCGCGCATGGACTGGGCGCCGCCCGCCGCCATCGCCGCGGCGCTGGCCTTTCTTGTGGTGTTCTGGTTCTTGTATGACGCGGTGTGCCGCGTGTTCAGCGACCGTGAGAACGGCGACACCATCGTCGGCGCGCTGGTGGCGGTGTTGGTGGTGATCGCCTCGTGGCTGGCGTGCCATCTGTTTGCAGGGCGTGCGGCCTTCTTGCTGGTGGGCGCGATGATTGCCACCGCCATGAGCGCCAACGTCTTGTTCTGGATCATTCCCGGTCAGCGCAAGATGGTGGCCGCCATTCAGGCGGGCCAGCCGGTGGACCCCGTGCATGGCAAGCGGGGCAAGCAGCGCAGTGTGCACAACACCTACTTCACGCTGCCGGTGCTGTTTGCGATGCTGTCCAACCACTACAGCTTCACCTGGAGCCACCCGCACAACTGGGTGGTGCTGGTGATGATGATGTTCGCGGGCGCCGCCATTCGCCAGTTCTTCGTGCTGCGTCACGGCTGGAAGCTGGGGCGCAATCGCCACCCGCTGCCCTATGCGGGGGTGGGCGTGGCGGTGATCCTGGGCGTGATGGCGTGGCTGGTGCCGGCGGCGCCGAAGGCCTCGAGCGCGCCGGCACCCAGCTTCGCGCAGGTGCAGACGGTGATGGCGCAGCGTTGCCTGTCCTGCCACGGCGCGCAGGTGCAGATGAAGAACGTGCGGCTAGACAGCCCCGAGGCCATCACCCAGCAGGCGCAGGCGATCTACCAGCAGGTGGTGGTGACGCGGCTGATGCCGATGAACAACGCCACCGGGATCACTGAGGACGAGCGCGGCGCGGTGGCGGCCTGGTTCAACGCGGGTGCGAAGGGGCCGTAAGGCCCCCGAAGGCCTCCGGCCGCAGCGCCCGCAGCACGTTCTCGGGCGTGGCCGGGGCCTGCATCACGACGCTCCGCTGAGGGCAGGCGGCGGCCACTGCATCGCGGATCGCCTCCCAGGCGCTGATCCCCAGCATGAAGGGCGGCTCGCCCACCGCCTTGCTGCCGCCGACGTTGTCTTCGCGATTGGCCTCGGGCCACAAGGCGATCTTGAAGTGCTCGGGCACATCGCCCGTGGCCGGGATCTTGTAGGTGCTGGGAGCGTGCGTGGCCAGCTCTCCGCGCTCATTCCACACCAGCTGCTCGCTGGTGAGCCAGCCCACCCCCTGGATGTAGCCGCCTTCAATCTGCCCGATGTCGATCGCTGGATTGATGGAGGTGCCCACGTCGTGCAGGATGTCCACCGCCAGCACCCGGGTCTCGCCCGTGAGCGTGTCGATGGCGACCTCGGTGCAGGCCGCGCCGTAGCTGAAGTAATAAAAGGGCCGACCGGTGAGGGTGGTCTTGTCGTAGTGGATCTTGGGCGTTCGGTAAAAGCCATCGCTCCAGAGCTGGATGCGGTTGGCATAGGCCAGGCGGACCACCTCGTCGAAGCCGCGCGTGGTCTTGGGCGAGATCACCTGCCCGCCGGCGAAATGCACAGCGCCTGCGCCGCAGCCATCGAGCCCCGCCACAAAGGCGGCCAGGTTGTCTCGGATGTTGCGCGCGGCAAATTGCGCGGCGCGCCCATTGAGGTCGGTGCCAGCCGAAGCGGCAGTGGCCGAGGCGTTGGGCACCTTGCCAGTTTCGGTGGCGGTGCACAGAACACGGTCGAAGGGCACGCCCAGTTCGTCGGCCACGATCTGCATGACCTTGGTGTGCAGGCCCTGGCCCATCTCGGTGCCGCCGTGATTGAGCTGGACGCTGCCATCGGTAAAGACGTTGACCAGAGCGCCCGCCTGGTTGAACAAGGTGGCGGTGAAGCTGATGCCGAACTTCACTGGCGTGATCGCGATCCCGCGCTTGATCACGGGGCTGCGTGCGTTCCAGGTGGCCAAGGCCTCGCGCCGTGCGCGGTAGCCGCTGCTGGCCTCCAGCGTGGTGATCAGGGGATCGAGGATGTTGTCCTCGACCTTCATCTGGTAGTGCGTGACGTTGCGATCCTGCACGCCATACAGATTGCGCCGGCGCACGTCCAGCGGGTCCAGTCCCAGATGACGCGCGATATCGCTCAGGATGGCCTCGATCACGATCATGCCCTGTGGGCCGCCAAAGCCGCGAAAGGCGGTATGGCTTTGGGTGTGGGTCTTGCAGCGGTAGGAGGTGATCTCGACGTCGGACAGGAAGTAGGCGTTGTCGCTGTGAAAGATGGCGCGGTCGGCCACCGGCCCCGACAGGTCGGCCGAGAAGCCGCAATTCGCCAGCATCGTGAGCTTCAGGCCGGTGATCAGGCCCTGGTCGTCAAACCCGACCTGCCAGTCATAGGCGAAGGGATGCCGCTTGCCGGTGACCATGAAGTCGTCATCGCGGTCCAGGCGCAGCTTGACCGGGGCTCGGAACTTGCGCGCGGCCAGTGCCGCCCAGACCGCCATGTGACCGGCCTGTGTTTCCTTGCCACCGAAACCGCCGCCCATGCGCCGGCATTCCACTGTGACCGCGTGGCTGGCCAGTCCCAGCGCGTGCGCCACCCAGTGCTGCACCTCGCCCGGGTGCTGGGTGCTGGAGTGGATGCGCCACTGGCCCTGCTCCAGGGGCAGGGCGTAGGCCACCTGGCCTTCGAGGTAGAAATGCTCCTGGCCGCCCACTTCGAGCTGGCCGTCCAGCCGGTGGCATGACGCAGTCAGTGCCGAATCGGCCGCGCCGCGGCGCACGACCACGGGGGGCAGCACATAGCTTTGCGCCGCGTGCGCGGCGCGGGCGTCGAGCCAGGCGGGCAGGGGGTCGATGTCAATCTGGATCTTTCGCGCCGCGCGCCGCGCCGCCATGGCGCTGTCGGCCACCACCAGACCGATCACCTGGCCCACGTGTTGCACGGTGTCGAGGGCGAAGATCGGTTCGTCGTGCATGAAGGTGGCCAGCAGCGGGTCGCCAGGAATGTCGGCGGCCAGCACCACCCCGCGCACGCCGGGCAGGGCCTGAGCCGCTTGGGTGTCCACCCCGCGCAGTCGGCCGTGGGCTACCGGCGAGAGGATGGGCGCGGCATGCAAGGTG
>JBIKUT010000069.1:0-8345 GCA_044347465.1 Ramlibacter sp. | reverse complement strand
TGTCGTGGCTGGCGATGTTCTCCAGGTACACACTTTGATTCGGCGTGCGCGCGCGCAAGTCGGCGCGGCGGGTGTGCAGCAACTGGGCGCCCTCGGCGTCTTCGTCCAGGCCCGTGTCGCTGGCCAGCATCAGTTGCAGCTTGTCGGCGGCGATGGGGCGAGCGGCCATCTCGTACAGCGCCTGCAGCACCTCCAGGGCCCGCTGCGCCTTCGCCTTGGGGCCGTCGATCTTGAACTGCTCGTGCCGGTGCGCGATCGAGACCTGCAGGGCCGCTTCGATGGTGCGTAGGTGTTCGTCGGTGGGGCCGCACAGATTGGCCAAGCGGGTATTGCTCGGGGGGGAGAAGGTATGGCGCAGGATCAAGCTGATAATTCCGGACGAAGGGGCACAAGGACTCGCATGATAGGCAAACTCACAGGAACGCTCGCCGACAAGAACCCGCCGCAGGTGCTGGTGGACTGCCACGGCGTGGGGTATGAGGTCGATGTGCCTATGAGCACCTTCTACCACCTGCCCGGGGTGGGCGAGCCGGTGTCGCTGCTCACGCACTTCGTGGTGCGCGAGGACGCCCAGATCCTGTATGGCTTTGCCACCAACGGCGAGCGCGAGGCCTTTCGCCAGTTGATTCGGATCTCGGGTGTGGGTCCGCGCACCGCGCTCTCGGTGCTTTCGGGGATGAGTGTGGCCGAGATCGCGCAGGCCGTGACTGCGCAGGACGCAGGCCGCCTGGTGAAGGTGCCGGGCATCGGCAAGAAGACGGCCGAACGCTTGCTGCTCGAACTCAAAGGCAAGCTGGGCGCCGACCTCGGGCCGCAAGCGCTGGGCGCGCGCAGCGACAGCCAGGGCGACATCCTGCAAGCCCTGCTCGCACTCGGTTACAGCGACCGCGAGGCCAGCGCCGCGCTCAAGGCGCTGCCGGCCGATATCGGCGTGAGCGAAGGCATCAAGGCTGCTCTCAAGTCGCTCGCCAAATAGACCGGCTGTTTCATTCAGGCACATCTTGGCGAACTGATCCGCGCTGAGAATGCGCAGCTTGCGACCCTGAAGTCAGGATAGGCCATGCGAGAGTGCATTCATGCGAGCCCGGCGATGCGCTGCGTGCTCGCCGCGTGGGCGGCGATCAGCCTGGCCTCCTGCGGAGGCGGAGGTGGCGGCGGTGACGCCACGGCGCCGTCTTCGCAGTCCTTGTCGGTGTCCAGCGGGCTCGCGCGGATCGAACCCTACGAGCGCGTGATCGCGCTGGCGGCACGCAAGTCGGTCGCGGCGCCTGCCCTGGGGAGCGTGATGCCCGCCTGGGCCATTGAGCTGGGCCCACCCCCTGTCGAATTCACACCGACCAAGGCCTCGGGCGCGCCGCCCCCCGCCGACGCCGGTATCGCCCGCCAGATCGGCGCGGCGCGGGCCGTGAGCGCCTTGGCCACCCCGGAAGATGCGGCGCGCGCGCGGGTCTGGCAGGTCACGGCGGCGGGCGGTCTGGCGGCAGCGCTTCGTTTGCGCTCCGACGGTGCGGTCGGTCTGCGACTGGGGCTGGAGGTGCGCCAGCTGCCGCCCTCGGCGCAGGTGCGGGTGCGGCCCTCGGGTTCGGTGACGGTCGATGCCGACACCGTATCGGGCCAGGAGATCCTGAACACCCTGGCTCGCAATCGTGAAGCCGGTGATACCCGCCGCGCCGCGCGCACCTACTGGATGCCGGCTGTGGCGGGCGAGTCGATCACCTTGGAGATCGAGCTGCCGCCCGGTGTGGAGGCGACGCAGGTCGAAGTGGCCGTGCCGCAGTTGTCGCACCTGTGGTGGACGCATGCCGCGGCTGCAGAGGCCCCCACACTCAAGCTCGGCGAAGCCGGCGCCTGCAACGCGGATGCGACCTGCTCGCCGGCGTACGACTTCGAGGCGCGCTCGATCGCCCGCATGGAATACGTGCGCGATGATGGCGCGTATTTGTGCACCGGCACCCTGATGGCGGATGTGACGGCCAGCGGGACGCCGTATTTCCTGGGGGCGAACCACTGCGTGGGTGACCAGACCACTGCTTCCACGCTGTCGACCTACTGGTTCTATCGCGCGGCCACCTGCAACAGCAACACGCTGGACCCGGCCGCGACCCGGGTCAACGGCGGCGCCACCTTGCTGTACGCCTCTTCGGTCACCGACACCGCCTTCATGGTCTTGCGCGGCTCGCCACCGGCGGGCACCGTCCATGCGGGCTCTCTGCTGGAGCCGGTGGCCGTGGGCACCGCCCTGACCGGCCTGCACCATCCCGCGGGGGATCTGCTCAAACTGAGCCTGGGCAGCACCCCCTCTTACGCCCGTTGCGAAGACACGCGCTGCACGAGCGACGGGGTCGACAACGGCAGCTTCCTGACCCTGCGCTGGTCCAGCGGCACCACCGAAAGCGGCAGCAGCGGCTCGCCGGTGTTTGCCAGCGTGGGCAGCCGGCGTTACGTGGTGGGGCAGCTTTTTGCGGGCGCCGCCAGCTGCACCCGACCCGATGGCAATGATTTTTACGGGCGCTTTGACCGGGCTTATGCGGTCTTGCGCACCTGGCTGGGGAGTCCGTCCGCCGATTAAGTGCCGGGGCGGCGTAACATAGCCAGCGCCCATGACCATCCATACCGACGATTTCGCCCCGTCCCCGCCTTCGCGCGTGGTGTCCGCCGCACCGACGTCCCCCGCCGAGGAGGCCATCGAGCGCGCCCTGCGCCCCAAGCTGTTGCAGGAGTACGTGGGTCAGGCCAAGACCCGCGAGCAGTTGGAGATCTTCATCGGCGCGGCGGCGCGCCGGGGTGAGGCCCTGGACCATGTGCTGCTGTTTGGCCCGCCGGGCCTGGGCAAGACCACGCTCTCGCACATCATCGCCCACGAACTGGGCGTGAACCTGCGTCAGACCTCGGGCCCGGTGCTGGAGAAACCCAAGGACCTGGCGGCGCTTCTGACCAACCTGGAGAAGAACGACGTCTTGTTTATCGACGAGATCCATCGCCTCTCGCCGGTGGTCGAAGAAATCCTCTACCCCGCATTAGAGGACTATCAGATCGACATCATGATCGGCGAAGGCCCCACCGCGCGCTCGATCAAGCTGGACCTGCAGCCCTTTACCCTGGTGGGCGCCACCACCCGCGCCGGCATGCTGACCAACCCGCTGCGCGATCGCTTCGGCATCGTGGCGCGGCTGGAGTTCTATACCGCCGAGGAGCTCGCGCGCATCGTCACCCGCAGCGCGGGCCTCATGGGCGCGCCGCTAGACGAGGCCGGTGGCGCGGAGATCGCACGCCGCTCGCGCGGCACGCCCCGCATCGCCAACCGCCTGCTGCGGCGCGTGCGCGATTACGCCGAGGTCAAGGCCGATGGCCGGATCACGCAGGCGATCGCACAAAAAGCCCTGGCCATGCTCGATGTCGATCCGCAAGGTTTTGACGTGATGGACCGCAAGTTGCTCGAAGCGGTGATCCACCGCTTTGACGGCGGGCCGGTGGGCCTGGACAACATCGCCGCCAGCATCGGCGAAGAGTCCGGCACGATCGAGGACGTGATCGAGCCGTATCTGATCCAGCAGGGCTATCTGCAACGCACGCCACGTGGGCGCATCGCGACGCGGGCGGCATTCCGGCACCTGGGCGTGGCGCCGCCGCAGGCGGCGGGCGGCCTGTTCGGCGATGCCGCCTGACCCTGCCGCGCCACCACCTGCGCCCCGGCGCAGGTGGGCACGCTGGAGTCTCATCTCGCTGGTTCTGGTCGCCGCCGGTCTCGCCGCTGCGATTGCTCTGAGACCGCCTCGCGTGACGGTGGTCACCGTCACGCCCTCCACCCTGGTGCGCACCTTGCAGGTCTCGGCCCGCGTGGCCACCGTCTCACGGGTGGATGTGGGCGCTACGGTCACGGGCCGCGTGCGCCAGGTGCGTGTCGTGGAAGGCGCGCGCGTGCAGGTCGGTCAGGTGCTGATCGAACTCGAAGAAGACGAACTGCGCGCCGCCCTGCGCCAGGCCCAGGCCACGCAGAGGCAGGCGGCTGCCACGCGGCGCAATGCGCGCGAAGAACTCGCGCGGATGCAGGCTCTGGTGGCCCAGGGCTTTGTGACCGGCTCGCGCGCCGATGACGTGCGCCGCGCGGTGGACGTGGCCCAGGCTCAGGAGGGCGCTGCGCTGGCCGCAGTGGACGTGGCCCAGGCCCGGCTCGCGCAGACCCGGATCCTCGCTCCCACCGCGGCACGCGTGCTGGCGCGTCATGTCGAGCCGGGTCAGATCGTGCAGGCTGGCAAGTCCCTCTTGTCGCTGGCGCTGGCCGGCCCCACGCAATTGGTGGCGGCGGTGGATGAACGCTTTCTGGCGCAGCTGCAGTTAGGTCAGCGTGCCGACGTGATCGCCGATGCCTTCCCGCAGCAACGCTTCTCGGCGCGCGTCTCGGCGCTGGCGCCCGCCATCGATCCGCAGCGCGGTGCCGTGGAAGTGCGACTGGATCTTGAAGGCGCGCCGCCGCTTTTTCTGCGAGAGGACCTGACCGTGTCGGTCGAGGTCGAAACCGGGCGGCGCGAACAGGCGCTGGTGTTGCCGCTGACGGCTTTGCGCGAGGGGGATGCGGTCTGGGTGGTCGATGATGGACGCCTGCAGTCTCGCCCCGTGCGTCTGGGCCTGCGTACCTTGCAGTCGGTCGAAGTGCTGCAGGGGCTGGCGGCGGGCGAGCAGGTGGCCCTGGGGGATGCGGCACAGCCGGGTCAACGGGTGCGGCCGCAGGCCGCTGTATCGCCGCCTGCGAGTGCCGCCACGTCCTCTGCCCACCTGGGCGACACCCTCGGCGAGGCCATGCGGCGCTAGGGCACCACGATGGCCTGGAACCTGGGCTTCGAGTCGCGTGTCGCTCTGCGTTTTTTGCGGGAGGGGCGCCAACAGACGCTCCTGATCATCGTGGGCGTGGCCGCGGGCGTCGCCGTCTACGCCTACATCTCGGCGCTGGTCTCGGGCCTGCAGGCGAACACGTTCACCAAGACCCTGGGCGCGCAGCCCCACATCACGGTGCGCACGCCTGACAGCGTGGTCCTGCCGGCGGCTCCCACCGTCTCCGGTCAGACGCCCATGACGCAGACCCAGGCCCGCGCGCGCGATCTGCGTTCGCTGGCCAATTGGCAGGCGCTGATGGCGGTGCTCGAGCAGGATCCCGCCGTGGCGGCAGTCTCGCCGCAGGTGTCGGGCAGCGCCCTGGCCCTGCGCGGCCAAGCTTCGCAGGCGGTGTCCCTCACGGGGGTCGATCTCGATCGCCACGACCGGGTGGTGGGCGTGCGAGCCAAGGTGGTGGCGGGCCAGGCACGACTGGAGCCCGGCGAGGCCATCGTGGGCCGCGAGCTCGCGCAGGATCTGGGCTTGCAGGTCGGAGACCGCCTGACCCTGCAGACCGCCACCGCCAGCGACGCGGTGCGCATCACGGCCCTGGTCGATCTGGGCCTGCGTGATGTGAACCGACGCACCGTGCTGGTGACCCTGCGCGGCGCGCAAAGCCTGCTGGCCTTGCCGGGTGGCGTTTCGGGCCTGGACCTGTCGCTGCACGATCCCTGGCAGGCGCAGACGCTGGCGCAGGCGATGCGACACCGCTACCCCTATCAGATCGAGGGCTGGCAAGACGCCAATTCACAACTCGTGTCCGCCTTGCATGCGCAGTCCATCAGCACCTTGCTGATACGCGTGGTGGTGTTGGCCGTGGTGGTGCTGGGGATCGCCAGCGTGCTGGTGGTGTCGGTGGTGCAAAAACGCCGAGAGATCGGCATCCTGCGCGCCATGGGCGCCACACGCGGTCAGGTGCTGTGGGTGTTCTTGTTGCAAGGCGCGCTGGTGGGGGCGCTCGGTTCGGTGGTGGGTCTGGTCATGGCGGTCGGCATGATCCGCGCGTTCATGCATTTCGTGCGCGGGCTCGACGGACTGCCCCTGTTTGCGATCGATCTGCCGCCCCTGCTGGCCCTGCAAGTGGCCGGCATCGCCACGGCCTGCGGGGTGTTGGCCGCTGTCATGCCGGCACGCCGCGCCGCGGCACTGGATCCGGCGCAAGCCATACGCCTGTGAGGCCACCGCCGTGTCCACGCCCCTGATCGCGCTGACTGGCGCGCGCAAAAGCTACAACATCGGCGAACCCAGCGAGATCGAGGTCTTGCATGGCATCGACTTGCACCTGGAGGCCGGTGAGTTCGCGGCTCTGGTCGGGCCCTCGGGCTCAGGCAAGAGCACCTTGCTCAATATCCTGGGCTTGCTCGAGCGCCTGACGGCGGGCAGCTACCAGTTGCAGGGTCAGGAGGTGGCCGGACTCGATGACGAGGCGCTCACGCTGCGTCGGCGTTACGCGCTGGGCTTTGTCTTTCAGTTCCATCACCTGCTGCCGGCCTTCACCGCGCTGGAGAATGTGACGCTGCCTGCGCTCCTGGCAGAAGGGCGGGTGAGTGACGTGCACCGGGCCCGGGCGCGCGAGCTGCTCGCGGCGGTGGGTCTGGCACAGGCGATGGACCGGCGGCCCTCGCAGCTGTCGGGGGGCATGCTGCAGCGTGTGGCGATTGCGCGCGCCTTGTTGCCGCAACCGGCCCTGGTGCTGGCCGACGAGCCCACGGGCAATTTGGATACGGCCTCAGCGGACGAAGTGTTCGCACTGATGCGGCGCATCCATGCGCAGCACGGGACGGCCTTCTTGATCGTGACGCACGATGCGCGCTTATCGGATCGCTGTGATCGCCGCATCGTGCTGGTGGACGGACGGGTGGCGCGCGACGAGCGCACCGTGGCGGCCTAAGGCGCGCCCGGGGCCTTACACGCTGAGGTCTTCGGCCGCGCCCTCGGCCAGGTGCTGCGTGTCCGACCAGCCCACCACCGTGAGGCTGTCGGGTGTCCACAGCAGGCGGTTGATGGCGGCATTGGGCAATTCCCAGGTCCGCGGGGCGTCAACGTCCTGGCCGGTCGCCAGGCGATACAGCGCATCGAGCACGCCGCCATGGGCCACGATCACCACGCACTGGCCCGGATGCTGCGCGGCGATCTGGTGCACGGTGTCGCGCACGCGCTCACGCAGCGCCAGCAGCGACTCGCCGCCCTCGGGGGGTGCCCATTCGGGGATGCGCTTGCGCCAATGGTGTGCGTGCTCGGGCCAGGCGGCCTCGATCTCTTGAAAGGTCTTGCCCTCGAAGAGGCCAAAGCGGCGTTCACGCAGGCCGGGTTCGGGGCGCACCGGCGTACCAGTCGATTCGCTGATGGACTGGGCGGTGTGCCAGGCGCGCTGCAGGTCGCTGGCGTAGATCGCATGCACCTGCTCCTGGGCCAGCGCCTGGCCGACGCGGCGGGCCTGCCAGCGGCCGTTGTCATTGAGCCCGATGTCCAGTTGGCCCTGGATGCGGGTGTCGACATTCCAGGCAGTTTCGCCGTGACGCACGGCCACGAGGCGGGTGATCTTCATGTGCGTGGATTCTAGGCGGCGCGGTGTCGCCCCTCTCCCCACACTCAGCGTGTGAACGTGATGTCCACCCGGCGCACGCCGGTAGGCGGCTGCGGAAAGCCTTGTAAGGCGGCCTCGAACATCGCGGGCCAGGCGCGCGCGGGGTCGATCCAGTAGCCCTCGTGGAAAGCGTGGGTCTCGTAGACCACGCGCCCGCTGCCCGCCTCGCGCAGGATCAGGCCCACCTCACGCTGGTACCAGGGGCTGTCGATGCCGCCGATCGGAAAGCCGATGCCCATGCCGATGCCAGAGTGCGAGCCCAGACCCACGCCGCCCCAGCCGCTCCATCCGCCAAAGCGCGGCTGGGCCCAGGGCGAGACCGCGTATTGCATGCGGCTCCAGACTTGCACGGTGAAGGCGGGCGAGGCGTCGTCCCGCTGCAGGCCCACACGCGCGAGGGCCGCATCGGCGATGGCTTCGAGTCGGGGCTGGGCCGGATCCTGGCGCTGCGAGGGCAGGCGCTCATAGCGATAGGCCGCTGCGGCGGGCACCTCGGGCAGCGCGGAGAAGGATTGGACGGTGTTGTCCATCCGCAAGCTGCTGGCGCAGCCTGCCAGCAGGGCGCTGGCGATCAGCGCGATGGCCATGACACCGCGTGGCCAGAGCACCTTCAGGGGGGATATTTCATACACGCGCATGAGGCCATCCCCGTTGGAGGGCGCGGACGCACCCTCGGCACGCGCCTCTTAAAAACGAATGATCTGCAGGCCTGGCAAGGCGGCGGCGGGCGTATCGAAGGATTCGGTGTCGAAGGCTTTGTCGCCGTCCGCGCTGGGCACGCCGGTGATCTGCAGGCCCTTGAAGTCGTAGTGTGTGCCATCGGCCAGGTGCGAGGGCACGATATTTTGTAAAGCCGAGAACATATTTTCCAGCCGGCCGGGGTGCTTCT
>JBIKUT010000068.1:0-8354 GCA_044347465.1 Ramlibacter sp. | reverse complement strand
CTCACTCCGGCTCAGCGCGCTGCACGGGTGGGAGCGGCAGGCTCCTCCCGATGGTCCGCAGCGCCTTCGCGCGCGGCCCGACGGGGCCCTCCGCCTACCGCCCCCACCCGCGCATCACGCACCCACCTCGTAAAAGCTTCGCGCCGGAGCGCTCGCCTCTGGGACTCCGGCTGCACCCCAAGAAAAAGGGGCCCAAAGGCCCCCTTGAAAAAACCGCGAACCGCGATTTACTTCTTCTTGTCCGCGCCCGGGATCTTGCCCTCGACGCCTTTGACGTAGAACATGATCTCGCTCATGAACTTGTCGTCAGCGACGGTGTCCTTGGCGAGCACGGTCTTGCCGTCCTGGCCAACGATCGGGCCCTTCCAGACCGCGAAGCTGCCGTCCTTCAGGCCTGTGCGGATTTCTTCGATGCGTTTCTTGGTGTCTTCCGGCACGTCGGCGGCGATGGAGACCATGTCGATCGCGCCTTCTTTCACGCCCCACCAGGTGTTGCCACCGGTGGCCCACTTGCCCTCCAGCGCTTCACGCGTGGCCTTGATGTAGTAAGGGGCCCAGTTGATGATGGCCGAACCCAGGTGGGCCTTGGGGCCGTAGGCGGTCATGTCCGAGTCCCAGCCGAAGGCGCGCTTACCGGCCTTTTCGGCGGTCTGCAGCACGGCGGACGAATCGGTGTTTTGCATCAGCACGTCGGCGCCGCCGTTGATCAGGGCGGTGGCGGCATCGGCTTCCTTGGGCGGGTTGAACCACTCGCCGACCCAGGCCACCTTGGTCTTGATCTTGGGGTTCACGGACTGAGCGCCCAGCGTGAAGCTGTTGATGTTGCGAACGACCTCGGGGATCGGGATCGAGCCGACCACGCCCAAGACGTTGGTCTTGGTCATCTTGCCGGCGATCACGCCGGCCATGTAGGCGCCCTCATAGGTGCGGCTGTCGTAGCTGCGCAGGTTCTCGGCCTGCTTGTAGCCGGTGGCGTGCTCGAACTTGATGTTCTTGTGGTCGGCAGCGACCTTGAGCATGGGCTCCATGTAACCGAAGGTGGTGCCGAAGATCAGCTTGTTGCCCTGGGACACGAGCTCGCGGAAATTGCGCTCGGCGTCGGCCGATTCAGCCACCTTCTCGACGAAGCTGGTGACGACCTTATCGCCAAATTCTTTTTCGATCGCCTTGCGGGCGTTGTCGTGGGCGAAGGTCCAGCCGCCATCGCCCACCGGGCCGACGTAGGCAAACGCAATCTTCAGCGGCTCGGGCTTGGCGGCCGATGCGGCCGATGCCGCGGGGGCAGCGGCGGGGGCCGCGTCCTTCTTGCCGCAACCCACGAGGGCGGCAACAGCCACTGCGGACAAGGCCGCCACTTTCAGCATCGAGCGTTTCTTCAGGTCAGTCATGGGTTCCTCTGGTTGCAAGGGGGGGTGGAAAAAATGAATTATGAGCCGGGATAAAAAGGCTTACCTAGCGACGCGGGCATGTTCAGGCGGATCCAGGCCGGATTGCGGGAAATCAGAACCAGCACGAGGACCGTCGCCAGATAGGGCAGCATGTTCAGGAACTCGCTGGCCACCTCGACGCCCGAGGCCTGCAGGTGAAACTGCAACATCGTCACGCCGCCAAAGAGGTAGGCCCCCAGCAGCACCCGCGCGGGCCGCCAGGTGGCGAAGGTGGTGAGCGCCAGGGCGATCCAGCCCTTGCCGGCCACCATGCCCTCCACCCACAGCGGGGTGTAGCTCACCGACAGATAGGCGCCCGCCAGGCCGCACAGGGCCCCGCCCGCCACCACCGCCGCCAGGCGGATGCGGCGCACCGGGTAGCCCAGGGCATGCGCCGACTCGGGCGACTCGCCCACACAGCGAAGCACCAGACCGGTGCGCGAGCGATACAGGAACCCGATCAGACCCGCAGCGAAGGCGATGGTGAGGTAGACCAGCGGGTGGTGCTGAAAAAAGGCCGGGCCCACCCAGGGCAGATCGCCCAGGAGGGGGATCGAGAAGCGCGGGCGCTCGGGCAGCTTTTCCTGGACGTACTGGATGCCCGCGAAGGCCGAGAAACCTGCCCCAAAGAGGCTCAAGGCCAGGCCGGTGGCGTACTGGTTGGTATTGAGCCAGATCACCAGCGCGCCGAACACCAGCGCCAGCAGCGCGCCCGCCCCCGCGCCGGCCAAAAAGCCCGCCAGGTCGCTTCCGGTATGGACCACGGCCACAAAGCCCGCCAGCGCGGCGCACAGCATCATGCCCTCGGCCCCGAGGTTGACGATGCCCGCTTTTTCGCTAATTAAGAGGCCCAGCGCCGCAATCGCGAGAACCGTACCCGCGTTGAGGGTGGATGCCAGAAGGAGTGCGTAGGCTTCCATCAGGTCACCGCCTTGCCCGTTGCATCGCCGGCTTGGCGCCAGCGCACCCGATAGACCATCAGCGTGTCGCAGGCCAGGAGCGCGAACAGAAGAAGCCCCTGAAACACGCCGGTGATGGACTTGGGCAGACCCATACGCGATTGCGCGAGTTCGCCGCCGATGTAGAACATGCTCATAAGAATCGCCGAGAACACCATGCCCACCGGATGCAAGCGTCCGACGAAGGCAACGATGATGGCCGCAAAGCCATAGCCCACCGGCACATAAGGCGTGAGCTGACCCACCGGACCCGCCACCTCCAGCGCGCCGGCCAGACCCGCCGCACCGCCCGAGACCAGCAGCGCCACCCACAGGGCGCGGCGCGAGGAAAAGCCCGCATAACGCGCCGCGGCGGGCGCGAGGCCGCCGACCTGCTGCGCGAAGCCGGCGCGGGTGCGAAAGAGATAGAGCCACAGCATCGCGGCGCCGGCCAGGGCGATCAGCAGGCCGATGCTCACGCGCGAGCCTGTCATCAGACGCGGAATCTGAGTGACGGCGTCGAAGGTCTTGGTTTGCGGGAAGTTGTAGCCGCCCGGATCTTTCCAGGGGCCGAACACCAGCCACACCAGCAGCTGCACGGCGACATACACCAGCATGAGGCTCACCAGGATCTCATTGGCGTTGAAGCGATCGCGCAGGAAGGCGGTGATGGCGGCCCAGGCCATACCGCCGGCCATACCCGCCAGCAAGATGGCCAGGACGATCCAGCGGGTGGACTCCTTGTCCGCCATCAGCGCCACGCCGCCGGCGCAGATCGCACCCAGCACGAACTGACCCTCGGCGCCGATGTTCCAGACATTGGAGCGAAAGCACACCGCCAGCCCCAGCGCGATCAGCAGCAGCGGCGTGGCCTTGACCATCAGCTCGCCCAGGGCATAGCCAGACTTGACCGGCTCCCAGAAGAACATCTGCAGGCCCCGCACCGGGTCCTTGCCCAGGGCGAGGAACAGGGTCGCGCCCAGGACCACGGTGATGGCCAACGCCAGCAGGGGCGAGGCGATGCTCCAGACCGGCGAGGCCTGGGGACGCATTTCAAGCCGCAGCACAGGCATCCTCCCAGAGACCACTCATCCACTCTCCGATGCGTTCGACCGAGGCCTGCGCGCGCGCCAGCGAGGGCGACAGCCGGCCCTTGGCGATGACATGCAGGCGATCGCTCAATTCGAACAACTCGTCCAATTCCTCGCTGACCACCAGCACCGCGCAACCGGCGTCGCGCAGGGCCAGGATCTCGGCGCGGATCTGGGCGGCGGCGCCGACGTCGACTCCCCAGGTGGGCTGCGAGACCACCAGCAGTCGGGGCTGGGCGTCGATCTCGCGGCCGACGATGAACTTTTGCAGGTTGCCGCCCGAGAGCGAACGGGCGGGGGCATCGGGGCCACCGGCGCGCACGTTGAAGCGTTCGATGATGTCGCGGGCCTGCTGGCGCAAAGCGCCCATGCGGATCCAGCCGCCGCGTCCCACCGCCTCGCGGCGCGTGAGCATCAGGTTGTGGGCCAGGCCCAACGCGGGCACGGCACCACGACCTAGGCGCTCCTCGGGCACAAAGTGCAGGCCCAGCGCACGCCGAGAGCCCGGGCCCAGATGCCCGACGGCCTGGCCACCGACTTGCACCATGGCGGGGTCAGCCCGCGTGTCCTCGCCCGAGAGGGCGTACAGCAGCTCACGCTGGCCATTGCCAGACACACCGGCAATGCCCACCACCTCGCCGGCCCGCACCTCGAGGCTCAGGCCTTCCAGGTCGACCCCAAAGGGTGATTCACGTTGCAGGGTGAGGTCTTGAACGCGCAGCACGGTGTCGCCCAGGACGGCCTCGCGATGCTGCAGCTGCGGCGGCTCAGCGCCGATCATCAGGCGACTGAGCGAGGCGTTGCTCTCCTCGCGCGGATCGCAGGTGCCGGTGACGCGGCCAGCGCGCAGCACAGTGCAGGCGGTGCACAGCGCGCGGATCTCGTGCAGCTTGTGGCTGATGTACAGGATGCTGCAGCCCTGGTCGGCGAGCGTGCGCAACACCGCGAAAAGCTTGTCCACGGCCTGCGGGGTCAGCACCGAGGTGGGCTCGTCCAGGATCAGGAGCTGGGGGTCGGTCAAAAGCGCGCGAATGATTTCCACGCGCTGCATCTCGCCCACCGACAGGGTGTGCACCGGGCGCGCGGGGTCGATGTCCAGCCCGTAGGCCTGGGCCTTGGCCTCGATGCGCTGCGTCACCTCGGCCAGCGACAGGTGGCGATCCAGCCCCAGCCACACGTTCTCGGCGACGGTGAGGGTGTCAAACAGGCTGAAATGCTGAAACACCATGCTGACACCCAGCGCGCGGGCCTCCTGCGGGTTACGCACGCTCACGGCCTGGCCGTTCCACAGCACCTGGCCGGCGTCGGGCTTGACGCTGCCATAGATGATTTTCATCAGCGTGGACTTGCCCGCGCCGTTCTCGCCCAGGACGGCATGGATCTGCCCGGCTTGCACCGTGAGGGCCACGCGATCATTGGCCAGAACAGCGGGATAGCGCTTGGAGATGTCGGTCAGCTGCAGGCGCGCGGGGCTCATGGCAGGGGCGTGCGCAGGGGCGCTGCGGCCTCGTAGATTTGTTGGCGCAGCCAGCGATTCGCAGCCGATTCGTGAACGCGGTCGTGCCAGACTTGGTAGAAGTGGATCCGCGGAAACGGCACCGGGCACGGCAAGATGGTGAGCGGCAGCCGGGAGACGAAACGCGCAAAGCAGCGGCGGCCAGCGGTCACCACCAGGTGGGTCTTGGACACCATCTCCGGCAGCAGCCCGTAGTAGGGACAGTGGATCCCGCGACTGCGCACCAGGCCCAAGCGATCCAAATGGCTGTCGACCGCGCCAAGCTGGGGCGAGGACGCGGGCTGGGACACCACATGGTCGGCAGCCAGCCAAGATTCGACCGTCCACCCCTGCTTGACAGCGGGGTGGTCTTTGGCCACCAGGCAGACCACCTCGTCCTCAAACAAGGAGGTGCCATGGAGCTTGTCGGTCGGATCGAACCAGTTGATCAGGAGCACATCGATCTCACCCTGCGCAAGTTGGCGGTAGCTCGTCTCGCGGTCGACCAGGGGATGCACCTCGATCGGGCAATGCGGCGCCAGCTCCCTGATCCGGGCCACCAGATCCGGCAGCAGCTGGGGGCCCAGGTAGTCGCTGGCGATCAGGCGGAAGGTGTGACGCTCCTGGGCGGGGTCGAAGCTGCGCGCGTCGGCAAACAGGGCCTGCGCGGCGCGCAGGATGTCGGCGCTGGGGTCGATCATGCGCAGGCCGGCGTCTGTGGGCACCATGCTGGCGCCTGAGCGCACCAGCAAGGGGTCGCCCGCGATCTCGCGCAGGCGGCGCAGGGCCGCCGACACGGCGGGCTGGTGCATGCCCAGGCGCTCGGCCGCGCGCGACACGCTGCGCTCGGTCAGAACGGTGTGCAACACCTTGATCAAGTGGAAATCCAACTTGTCAAATAGCGACTGATTGATCATGCCGTAGGGCGCGAATGCGATGCAGGGGCAATCCAGGGGCGCCGCATGGAGCGGCGTACGTCGAGAAACTCCGGGGGTCTTCCATCATTTCACCTAGCAGGAATCCGGCCATACTTGGGTCCATGGAGACCCAGACGATCCGCTTCATCCGCCGTGGCGAACTAATAACGCTCGGCAATGTACCACCCGATCGAACCCTTTTAGAAGTCCTGCGCGAGGACCTTGGCGCCTGCGGCACCAAGGAAGGCTGCGGCGAAGGCGATTGCGGCGCCTGCACGGTGGTGGTTGCCGAACCCGAAGGCGCCGGCCTGCGTTATCGAGCGATCAACAGCTGCATCCGGCTGGCCCACTCGGTGGACGGCTTGGCCCTGTGGACAGTCGAAGACCTTGCCCAAGCTGACGGCACCCTGCATCCGGCCCAGGAGTCGATGGTGCAATGCCATGGCTCCCAATGTGGGTTTTGCACGCCCGGCTTCGTCATGAGCCTGTTCGGGATGTACCAAAATCATGTGCGCGCGGGACGCGAGATCACCCGCCACCTGGCGCAGGCCGACCTCTCCGGCAATTTGTGCCGCTGCACCGGCTACCGGCCGATCCTGGAGGCGGCCCAGCGCATGGCCGATCTGCCCGCAACAGCGATCGACGAGGCCGACCTGGTCGCCAAGCTCACAGCCCTGCCTGCGCAGGCGCCCGCCTCCTCGGGCTATCAGATGCCCACCACCCTGCCCGAGCTGCTCGCCCTGCGCCGAGACCATCCGGGCGCGCAGGTCGTAGCTGGATGCACCGATGTGGGGCTGTGGGTGACCAAGCAGCACCGGCGCTTGCCGCAGGTGCTGGATGTGACCCGGGTGCGTGAGCTGCGGCAGATCGAGACGGGGCGGGGTCACCTGTCGATCGGCGCCGCCGTGCCCCTGGCCGACGCCTTCGCCGCCCTGGTCGCTCAGCGCCCGAGCCTGGCCGCCTTCGCCGAGCGCTTTGCCGGCCTGCCGGTGCGCAACTCGGGCACCTTGGGCGGCAACGTGGCCAACGGATCCCCGATCGGCGACTCGATGCCGCTGCTGATCGCCCTGGACACGCGCATCGTGCTGGCCAGCGCGCGCGGCGCACGCAGCCTGGCGCTGGAGGACTTCTACACCGGCTATCGCCAGACTGCGCTGGCGGCCGACGAGGTCGTGGTCCGCCTGGACGTGCCCCTGCCCGCACCCGACGAATTTCTGCGCGCCTACAAGATCTCCAAGCGCTACGACGATGACATTTCGGCGGTGTGCCTGGCGATCCGGATGCATCGCGCGGGGGACACCCTCACCGGCGTGCGCATCGGCGCCGGCGGCGTGGCCGCCACCCCCGCGCGCGCGCGTCAGGCCGAGGCCGTGCTTGAAGGACAGGCTTGGAGCGAAGCTACCGGCAACGCCGCCGCCAACGCGCTGCGCGCCCAGTTTCATCCGATTAGCGATATGCGCGCCAGTGCCGCTTACCGGCGCGAGGTACTGGGCAATCTGATGAAGCGCTTCTGGCTGGAAACCCAGGGCGCGAGCCACATCAACCTCGAGCGCTACGCCCTCACACAGGTGATGCCATGAACGCACGCGAGACGCACCCCGCGCCTGCGCCTTCCATGGGCGCCTCCCGCATTCACGAAAGTGCCCGCGCGCAAGTAGCGGGCACGGCCACCTACATCGACGACATCCCGGAAGCGCGCGGCACCTTGCATGCCGCTCCCATCCTCTCGCCGGTGGCCCACGGGCGACTGCGCGGGGTGAACACGCAAGCGGCTCAGGCCCTGCCCGGCGTGCGCGGAGTGGTGCTGGCCGCCGACATTCCCGGTGACACGCTGCTGGCCACCTTCGTGCACGACGAACCGATCTTCGCCATCAACACTGTGCAACACGTGGGCCAGGTGATCGGTCTGGTGGTGGCCGACAGCGCGATGGCGGCGCGGCGCGCAGCGCGCCAGGTCCAGATCGACATCGACCCCCTGCCCGCCTGGCTCGATGCCCGCGCCGCGCACGCGGCGCAAAGCTATGTGCTGCCGCCGGTGGTCGTGCGCCGCGGCGCGGCGGATGCGGCGCTGGCGGCCTCGCGCCATGTGCTGGACGGCCAGCTCGAAGTGGGCGGGCAGGAGCATTTCTACCTGGAAGGCCAGGTGGCCTACGCCCTGCCCCTCGAGCAAGGCCAGTGGCGCATTCACTCCAGCACCCAGCACCCGGGCGAGGTGCAACACTGGGTGGCGCACGCACTGGGACTGGGCAGCCACGCGGTCACGGTCGAATGCCGGCGCATGGGCGGCGGTTTCGGTGGCAAAGAAACACAGGCCGGCCACATGGCGGTCTGGGCGGCACTGGCGGCGCGCAAGTTTCGCGCGCCGGTCAAGCTGCGCCTGGACCGCGATGACGACTTCATGGTCACCGGCAAGCGGCATCCCTTCGCCTATGACTGGCAGGTCGGGTTTGACGACCAGGGCCTGATCACCGGCCTGAAGCTCACGA
>JBIKUT010000067.1:0-8402 GCA_044347465.1 Ramlibacter sp. | reverse complement strand
GCGATACGGCACGTGCGTCATCTGGAATCCCGCCGCGGACTTGAGCATCTCCATGGTCAGGTGCGAGGCACTGCCCAGGGCCACCGAGCCATACGAATACTTGGTGGGTGCTGCCTTGGCCTTGGCGATGAAGTCGGCCAGGCTGGTGATGCCGGTGCCCGGGTTCACCACCAGGTACTGTGACGCTTTGACAGCCAGCGTGATGGGCGCCAGGTCGCGGGTCGGGTCGTAGGGCATCTTGTCAAAGAGCGCTACGTTGATCGCCAGCGGCCCGTTGTAGCCCACCAGCAAGGTGTGGCCGTCCGGTGCGGAGCGGGCCACCTCATTGGCGCCGATGTTGCCGCCAGCGCCCGGCTTGTTCTCCACCACCACCGGCTGGCCGATTGCCTCTTGCAGCTTGGGCGCAATCAGGCGGGCCAGCACGTCGTTGGTACTGCCGACGATGGGCACCACGATGCGAACGGGCTTGCTCGGCGCCCATTCCTGCGCGTAGGCCGGGGCCTGCGCCAACAGACCCATCCCGATCAGACCCAGGGTCAGGTCACGACGTCGCAAATCAGCTTTCATGGTGTGTCTCCTTTTAGATTGAATACAGCGGCCGCTCCAGCCCGTCGGCCAGGTGCGTACGCGCCCACTCGATCGGGCTGGCATCACGGGGCAGCAGCACGCCCGCCGGGCGCACGCGCTGCTCGCGCGAGTCCAGCGCCGGCGGCTCGATGCCTTGCGCCAGGGCCGTCGCCGCGTCGTGCAACATGCGCCGCGCCATCACGATGGCACGGTCGGTTGGCAGCAGCTTTTCCGCCTCGTGGTTCTGGATCGGACCCATGCTTTCCTGCAGCGAGTAGTCCTGCGCCGAGAAACCGAAGACGCCGCTGTACGCGCGCTTTTCCTTTTGCGCCACGCGGTCCATCAAATAGTCGTTGGACGCATTCGCTAGCGGGACGAAACTACCCGGCGCCTCGTATTCCACATGGATGCCCTTGCCCGCGCGCATGGCCTCCAGCTCGTGGGCCGACAGCGGCCCATGCGGTTGCCAGTTGATGCTCCAGGCCCAGCACTGGTGATCGTCGATTGGCACCCACACATGCCCGCCCAGGGCGTGTTCACCAAACGGCGCGATCAGGGTGAACCAGGGGAACAGCCACTGCGTGACGCGCCAGTAATACGAGTCCGGTTCGCCGTTGCGTCGCCCGAACAGCGACAGGCCAAAGGAATTTTTCTCGATCTCGAACACCACATTGCCATCGGCCTTGATGTAATCGAGCGCCTTGCAGCCTTGGTGCATGGGGTCGTTGTCCACCTCGTAGCGATGGACATAAGACACATGGGCGGTGTCGATGCCGCCCTCCATCGCCTGCAGATAGCTGCAGGCCTGCACGCGCTTGGTCACGTACACCTGGTTCTCGGGCACCACGCACCACTCGAGCTCGGGCGGTGCAGGCTGCTTGTCCGCAGGGCCCATGTAGGCCCACACAATCCCGCCGCGCTCCACGCAGGGATAGCCCTTGATATGCATGTTCTTGCACGCCTGCGGCGCAGACGGCACCTCGACGCACTGCCCGTCGCCGTTGAACTTCAGGCCATGATAGGCGCAGCGGATGCCGTTTTCCTCATTACGTCCGAAATACAGCGACACGCCGCGGTGCGAGCAGAACTCGTCGATCAGGCAGGCGCGGCCATCGGAGTTGCGAAAGGCCAGGAGCTTTTCGCCCAAGAGCGGCACCCGCACCTGGGGGCCATCGGGCTGCGCGATCTCGCTGGACATCAGGGCTGGCACCCAATAGCGCCGCATCAGATTTCCCATGAGGGTGCCAGGACCCACGCGGGTCAGGGCTTCAGACATTTCCTTGTTCAATCGGATACTCCTTAACTACTTGGAGGGGCGCCCTTTAGCGCGTGATCACGAGATTGGTACGGTGAATCATCTCAGGTTCAGCCACATACCCGAGGAGCTTCTCGATTTCGGTCGAAGGTTTGCGGCATAGCAGCCGCGCCTCGGCGCTGGCGTAGTTGGCCAGACCGCGGGCGATCTCTATGCCCGCCGGGTCGTGCACCGCGATCACGTCACCGCGCGAGAACTCCCCCTCCACCGTCACCATCCCGATCGGCAGCAGGCTCTTGCCGTCTTCGCGCAGGCGGCTGGCGGCCCCCTCGTCGACCGTCACCGCCCCCCGCATTTGCAGGTGGTCGGCGATCCAGCGCTTGCGGGCCTGGCTTTTCTGAGTGGGCGCGACCAGGAAGGTGCCAATCGCCTCGCCCTGGAACAGACGCAGCAGCGCGTCGGGCTCGCGGCCCCAGGCGATCACGGTGGACGCGCCCGAGCCCGCTGCGCGCCGCGCCGCCAGGATCTTGGTGATCATCCCGCCCTTGCCAATGCTCGAACCCGAGCCACCGGCCATGGCCTCCAGCGCGGGATCGCCAGCGCGCGCCTCGCGCACGAAGGTAGCCGCGGGGTCTTTGCGCGGGTCGGCGGTGTACAGGCCCTTTTGGTCGGTCAGGATCACCAGCACGTCGGCCTCGACCAGGTTGGCCACCAGGGCCCCCAGGGTGTCGTTGTCGCCGAACTTGATCTCGTCGTTGACGACCGTATCGTTCTCGTTGATCACGGGCAGCACGCCCAGACCCAGCAGGGTCAGCAGGGTGCTGCGGGCATTGAGATAGCGCTCGCGATCGGCCAGATCGGCGTGCGTGAGCAGCACCTGCGCCGAGCCCAGGCCGTTTTCGCGCAGCTTGGTCTCGTACATCTGGGCCAGGCCCATCTGGCCGACGGCGGCGGCCGCCTGCAGCTCGTGCAGCTCGTGGGGGCGGGTGGCCCACCCCAGACGCTTCATGCCCTCGGCAATGGCGCCACTGGAGACCATGATCACCTCGCGCCCCTGGCCGGCCAGCGCCGCGAGCTGGCGACACCAGTGGCCGATCGCCGCCTCATCGAGCCCGCGGCCTTCGTTGGTCACCAGGCTGGAGCCGACCTTGACGACGATGCGCCGCGCGTTGCGTAGCAGCTGCGCGCCCTCGGCGCTCAGGGGCGAATCGGCGGCAATCATTCGGGTGCGTCCCCGACAAAACGCGGATCCACATCGATCGGCGGCTGCTCGGCAACCTGCTGCGCCTTCACATGCTGGTAGATCGCCTTGATCAATTCTTCGCAGCCCTCGCGGGTCAGGGCCGAGATCTCGAACACCGGGCCCTTGTATTTGAAGCGCTTGATGAAATCACGCACGCGCGCCTCGCGCTCGCCCTCGGGCAGCATGTCCACCTTGTTCAAGACCAGCCACCGAGGCTTGTCGTACAGCGCCTTGTCGTATTTTTTGAGCTCCAGCGCGATGGCCTTGGCCTGGGCGACCGGGTCGACACCTTCGTCAAAGGGCGCGACATCCACCAGATGCAGCAACAGGCGCGTGCGTTGAAGATGCCGCAAAAACTGGTGGCCCAGGCCAGCACCTTCAGCCGCGCCCTCGATCAGACCCGGCACATCGGCCACCACAAAGCTTTGCTCCGGTCCCACCCGCACCACGCCCAGATTGGGATGCAGCGTGGTGAAGGGGTAATCGGCAATCTTGGGCCGCGCGTTGGAGATCGCCGCGATCAGCGTGGACTTGCCGGCGTTGGGCATGCCCAGAAGGCCGACATCGGCCAGCACTTTCAATTCGAGCTTGAGGCTCTTGCGCTCACCGGGCCAGCCCGGGGTCTTCTGGCGCGGCGCGCGGTTGATCGCACTCTTGAACCGCATATTGCCAAAGCCGCCGTCGCCGCCCTTGGCGATGGTGATCACCTCGCCCGGGGTCAGCATTTCATAGAGCACCTGGCCGGTCTCGGCGTCGGTGATGATGGTGCCCACCGGCATCTTCAGGGTGATGTCGTCGCCGGCCGCACCGAACATGTCCGAGCCCATGCCGTGCTCACCGCGCCGGGCCTCGTGGCGGCGCGAGTAGCGGTAATCGACCAGGGTGTTGAGGTTGGGGTCGGCGATGGCAAAGACATGCCCGCCGCGTCCGCCGTCGCCCCCGTTGGGTCCGCCGAACTCTTTGTACTTCTCGTGCCGAAACGACACGCAGCCATTGCCGCCATCGCCAGCGGCAATGTCGATAAAGGCTTCGTCGACGAACTTCATGGTTTTATTTTAGGCAGAGGGCCAACAAAAAAGCCCTGCGCAAAGGACGCAGGGCTTTCGTGCCGGAAAGCCTTGAGGGTCAGGCCGGGGTGACGCTGACCGTTTGCTTGTTCAGGCTGCCCTTGACCGCGAAGGACACATGACCGTCCACCAGGGCGAACAGGGTGTGGTCCTTGCCCACGCCGACGTTGGTGCCGGGGTGGAACTTGGTGCCGCGCTGGCGCACGATGATCGAGCCTGCGCTGATCAACTCGCCGCCGAAGGCTTTCACACCGAGCATCTTGGGCTTGGAATCACGCCCGTTTCGCGTAGAGCCGCCGCCTTTTTTCTGTGCCATGTCCGTTGCTCCTTAGCCTGCAATCGCGCCGATTTGCAGCTCGGTGAACTGCTGGCGATGGCCCTGGCGTTTTTGATAGTGCTTACGACGGCGCATCTTGAAGATGCGAACCTTGTCGTGCTTGCCGTGCGCCACGACCGTGGCTTTGACAGTTGCACCGGACACCAGGGGTGTGCCGACCTTCAAGCCGCTGCCGTCGCCGACAGCCAACACTTGGTCGATCACGATCTCCTGGCCTACGTCCGCAGCAATCTGTTCTACTTTAATTTTTTCGCCGGAGGCAACGCGATACTGCTTGCCGCCGGTTTTTATGACCGCGTACATGAAAGACCTCTTGGGGTTGATCTCTCCCCGGACGGATTTCCGAGAGAGCCCAAGACTATAGCATAGTTAGTCATTACTCGCAAACCGGCGGCCGGCCGGGCGGCGCGCTCCCTATAATCGAGGCAATTCTGACCCGCCGCGCCACCCCGGGCCCCTCCTTGACCGATCCCGCCGCCTCCGCCGCCTCGACCCTCGCCCTGATCGCCGGCGACATGCGCGAGGTCGACGCCGTCATCGCCCAGCGACTCGATTCGGGCGTCCCCCTGGTCGGCCAGGTCGCCCGCTACATCATTTCGGCCGGCGGCAAGCGCCTGCGTCCGGCCCTGCTGCTGCTGGTGTCCGGCGCCCTGGGCTACCAGGGGCCCCAGCGCTTTAACCTGGCGGCGGTCGTCGAATTCATCCACACCGCCACCTTGCTGCACGACGACGTGGTCGACGACTCCACCCTGCGCCGCGGCCGCGCCACCGCCAACGAGATGTTCGGCAATCCGGCCAGCGTGCTGGTGGGCGACTTCCTCTACTCGCGCGCCTTCCAGATGATGCTGGACGCGCGCGACATGCGCGTCATGGAAATCCTGGCCGAGGCCACCAACGTCATCGCCGAAGGCGAGGTGCTGCAGCTGATGAACATGCACGACGCCTCGCTCGACGAAGAAGGCTACCTGCGGGTGATCCGCTCCAAGACCGCCAAGCTGTTTGAGGCCTCCACCCGCCTGGCCGCCGTGCTGGCCGGCAGCCCGCCCGCCGTCGAGCAGGCCTGCGCCGACTACGGTCAGGCCCTGGGCACGGCCTTTCAGGTGATCGACGACGTGCTCGATTACGACGGCGACGCCGCCGAAATGGGCAAGAACCTGGGCGATGACCTGCGCGAGGGCAAGTCCACGCTGCCACTGATCGCCGCCATGGAGCGGGCTGCGCCGGCGCAGCGAAACCTCATAAGCGGCGCTATCGAGCAGGGCTCGGTGGACGCGCTCGACGCCATCGTGGACATCGTGCGCGACACCGGCGCCCTGGAAGTAGCCCGGCGCGCCGCCGCCGCCGAGGCCCAGCGCGCGATCGATTGCCTGGCGCTGCTGCCTCGCAACGCCTACAGCGAGGGCCTGCTACAGCTGGCCTCATCGCTGCTGGATCGGCGTCACTAGCCGAGCCGCTAGCCGCCGCCGACCCCGCTCCCAATCCACTCAATCAGGAGTCGGCCTTGAACCCCAGGGCGCTAACCAGGCGACGCGCCATCTCGGAGTCCGCCCCCAGTCGGCGGACATGTTCGGCCGCGGTGCTCGATTCAATGTAGGCGGCCAAGGGCGTCACGAAATCGCGAATGTCCTGCTGGTTCATGGCTGCGCGAAGTGCGCTGTTCAGACTTTCCTTGGCTGCATCGGAAGTCCCCGCTGGCGCGAAGAATCCGAACCATTCACGCACCATCAGCTCGCCGTAGCCCTGCTCGCGGTAGGTGGCCACATCGGGGGTGTACGGTGAACGCTCCGGACCGGACGTGGCCAGGATGCGGATCTTGCCGCCCTTGTGGTGTTGCACCCAGTCGCCCAGCGGAGACGACATCCCGGCCAGCTGGCCGCCCAGGACCTGCGGAATGGCGGGGCCGGAGCCCGGGAAGGGGACGTTGGTGATCTGGAAGGTGCCCAGCATGGCCAAGCGGCCTGCCAGCAAATGCGGCATCGAGCCCGCAGCCGGGTTGCCGATGCTGGCCTTGCCCGGGTTGGCGCGGGCCCAGTCAATGAAGTCCTTGAGGTTCTTCACGGATTCCGGAACGGCGGGGCCCACCACGAAGGCATGGTCGGTGGAATGCCCCATGCCGATGGGGGCGACATCCGACTGCGCGTAATTGAGCTTCGAATACGAGTGCGGATAAATGGTCAGCATGGACGCGGGCGAATACAGGATGTGCGCGCCATCCGCAGGAGCGCTCTTGAGCGTCATGACCCCCAGTTGCCCGCCAGCACCGGGCTTGTTGTCGATCACCACGGTGTTGGCATAGGTCCCGCGCAATTTGTCGCCAATGCGGCGAGCGAAAGCGTCCGTGGTCCCGCCCGGGGGGAATCCCACAATGATGCGCAGCGTCTCGACGCGGCTTTGGGCGAGAGTGGGCAGGTTGCCCAGGCCGAGCATGCCGACTGCGGCAGCGCTCTGGATCAATTGGCGGCGGGTGGTCATAAATCGAAACTCCTGCGTCTAGAGATATAGAAAGGATCAGCAGCGCGCTTTGTACCTGCCGGGATGCTCAAGCCCTACAGGGATTCCACCAGTTCGTGCGCACGGCCCCAAGGCCGCACCGAATGCATCGAATCAGGCGGCTTTCAGGGCTTTTTCGCGCCAGTTCAGGGCCAGCAAGGCCACCAGCCCGCTGACGATCAGCCAGAACGACACCAGGATCGCCTTCTGGCTGATGGCGTAGGTGATGCTCGAATAGGTCAGCCAGGCACAAGCGCCGGCAAACACCAAGGGCAACACGGGGTACAGCGGCACCTTGAAGGGTCGCTCGGTTTGTCCGTCGGTGTAGCGCAGCCAAAAGACCGCCATGCTCACCAAGAACAAGAAGCCCCAGAACACCGGCGCCGTGAACTCCACCATGGCCGAAAACCCATCAGCCTCCTGCGTGCCCAGCACGACCAAGGCCACGCTGATCAGGCCCTGCATCCAATAACCCGCCTTGGGGTTACCGCTGTCCACTTGCCACTGCCCCAACAGCCGCAAACTGCCCCAGCTGCGACCCAAGGCGAAGTTGGTCCGAGCGCCCACGATCATGGTGGCATTGATGCTGGTCAAGGCCGCAATCGCCACAAACAGGCCCAGCGCCTTGTGCGCCCAGGGCCCAAACGCCAGCGCCATCAGATCGGAGGCCGCTGTCTTGCTCTGGCTCAGGCCCTGCAGACCGAGGCCCAGCAACAGCGCCAGATTGACCAACAGATAAATCAGCGTCAGCACCGCCATGCTGGCCACGATGACCCAGGCCATGGTGCGCGGCCCGCCGCGCACCTCGGCCGACACATAGGCCGACTCATTCCAGCCGCCAAAGGTCAGCAAGACGAACACCAGGCACAAGCCCCACTGCGCCGGGGCGGGGGCCTTCACAAACCATTCCACCGCGGCCGACGGGGCCGCATCCACCGTCAAGCCCGCGACCACCACGGCCGCCAGGCCCAAGACCTCCAGGCCGGTCAGCCACGTCTGCAAACGAGACGAGGCATCCAGGCCCAGCAGGTTGACGGCCGTCAAGCCGACCACCACGATCAGCGCCCACCAGGCGCTTGAGTACTCGCCCAGCCGCAGCAGCGAGCTCATGTAGTCGCCAAACACGAACGCCAGCAAGGCGATGCAGCCGGTGTTGATCACGGTCGCCTTGGCCCAGGCATACATGAACGCGAGGTTGCGGCCAAAGGCCCGCTGCAGGAAGTGATAGTCACCCCCGGCGCTCGGATAGGCCGTGCACAACTCGGCGTAGCACAGCGCGCCTGCAATGGAAATCAGCGCGCCGGCCAGCCACAAGACCAAGGCCCAACCGGCATCTCCACTGATGCCCGCCACCAGCGAGGGCGTCTTGAAAATCCCCGCACCAATCACGATGCCCACGATCAGCATCACGGCGGCGAACGGGTGCAACAAACGACGCGGCTG
>JBIKUT010000066.1:0-8443 GCA_044347465.1 Ramlibacter sp. | reverse complement strand
ACCTCTTGAACATGGTCAAGAGACCTGCGGCCCGTCCAGCCAGCGCTGCGCCGCCGCTTGCAGAGTCGGCAGGTCGCCCGAGCTTTGCAGGGTGAGGCGCCCGGCTTGCGGGCTCGAGCGCAGTCGCTGCGTCTCTTGCAGCAGCTGCCGTGCGCGGCGCGCCACCGGTTCTCCGGTTTCGAGGATGCGCACCTGCGGCCCCACGAGGTGCACGAAGTCGTTCATCGCGAAGGCGTAGTGGGTGCAACCGAGCACCAGCGTGTCGATCTGACCGGCCTGCGTGCCTAGCGCACCCAGGGCGCGCACATAGCGCTCGCACAGGTCGCTGGTGCGCGCGCTGTCGCCGTCTTCGATGGCGGCGGCCAGACCGTCGCAGGGCTGAAGCACGAAGTCGGTCGCACCCGGGATCGAGGCCTGCAACTGCGCGAATTTTTCGCTGGCCAGGGTGCCGCGCGTGGCCAGCACGCCCACGCGGTGGGTGTGGCTGCTGGCGGCGGCGGGTTTGAGGGCCGGCTCGACGCCCACGATCGGACACTGCGGCCAGCGGGCCCGCAAGGTCTGGATCGCCACCGCCGTGGCGGTGTTGCAGGCCACCACCAGCAGCTTGATGCCCTGGTGCTCGATCAGGTCCTGGGCGATGTGCGCGGCGCGCGCCTGCACGAACTCCTCGTCGCGTTCGCCATACGGCGCGTGGCCGGTGTCGGCGACGTAGATGAAATCTTCCTGCGGCAGGGTGTGCCGCAGCCCGCGCAGGATGCTCAGGCCGCCGATGCCGCTGTCAAAGACGCCAATTGGCGCGTCGGCGGACACGGGCTGGGGCATGTTCTGACCGCCCGGCCTCAGGCGGCGGCGACCGGGATGTTCTTGAACTCGCCGGTGGCGATGCGCTTGCTCCATTCGGCCGGGCCGGTGATGTGCGCGCTGGTGCCACCGCTGTCCACCGCCACGGTGACGGGCATGTCCACCACGTCGAACTCGTAGATGGCTTCCATGCCCAGGTCGGCAAAGCCCACGACCTTCGCGTGCTTGATCGCCTTGGACACCAGGTAGGCAGCGCCGCCCACGGCCATGAGGTAGGCGCTCTTGTGCTTCTTGATGGACTCGATGGCGACCGGGCCGCGTTCGGCCTTGCCGATCATGGCGATCAGACCGGTCTGTGCCAGCATGGTCTCGGTGAAGCCGTCCATGCGGGTGGCGGTGGTGGGGCCAGCAGGGCCGACCGCTTCGCCTTTGACCGGATCGACGGGGCCGACGTAGTAGATGACGCGATTCGTGAAGTCCACGGGCAGCTTCTCGCCCTTGGCCAGCATGCCCTGAATGCGCTTGTGCGCGGCGTCGCGGCCGGTGAGCATCTTGCCGTTCAGGAGCAGCGTCTCGCCCGGTTTCCAGCTGGCGACTTCGGCGGGTGTGAGCGTGTTCAGGTCGACGCGCTTGGATTTTTGGGTGTCGGGCTTCCAGTCGACGTTGGGCCACAGGTCCAGCGACGGCGGGTCGATGTAGGCAGCGCCCGAGCCATCGAGCACGAAGTGGGCATGGCGCGTGGCCGCGCAGTTGGGGATCATCACCAGCGGCTTGGAGGCCGCGTGGGTGGGGTACAGCTTGATCTTGACGTCCAGCACCGTGGTCAGGCCGCCCAGGCCCTGCGCGCCGATGCCCAGGGCGTTGACCTTCTCGTACAACTCCAGGCGCAGTTCATCGACTTGCGTGAGCTTCTCGCCTTTGGCGGCGCGGGCCTGCAGCTCGTACATGTCGATGTCGTCCATCAGGCTTTCCTTGGCCATGAGGGCGGCCTTCTCGGCGGTGCCGCCGATGCCGATGCCCAGCATGCCCGGCGGGCACCAGCCCGCGCCCATGGTGGGCACGGTTTTGAGCACCCAGTCGACGACCGAGTCACCCGGATTGAGCATGACCATCTTGGACTTGTTCTCCGAGCCGCCGCCCTTGGCGGCCACGGTCACTTCGACGGTGTCACCCGGCACGATCTCGGTGAAGATGACCGCGGGCGTGTTGTCCTGGGTGTTCTTGCGAGCGAACTGCGGGTCGGCCACGACCGAGGCGCGCAGCATGTTGTCGGGGTGGTTGTAGCCACGGCGCACGCCTTCGTTGATGGCGTCTTCGAGGCTGCCGGTGAAGCCCGCCCAGCGCACGTCCATGCCCACCTTGAGGAAGACGTTGACGATGCCGGTGTCCTGGCAGATCGGGCGATGGCCTGTGGCGGACATCTTGCTGTTGGTCAGGATCTGGGCGATCGCGTCCTTGGCCGCGGGGCTTTGCTCGCGCTCGTAGGCGCGGGCCAGGTGGGCGATGTAGTCGGCCGGGTGGTAGTAGCTGATGTACTGAAGGGCCGCGGCGATGGATTCGATCAGGTCGGCTTGCTGGATGGTCGTCGGCATGGGGCAGGGTGGGGGTGTGAGGTCCGCATGATTATCCCAGCCGTTGAAGAGGGATACGGCCGGGCTGTGTGCGGGGGGTGCTGTTCGGGCTCATGCCATGAGCCTCGTCGCTCATTGGGCCGGGCCATTTATTATCAAAATGAAAATTGAATATCCAAAATAAATACCCGCCGGGCACAGAGGCTGCGGCGGGTATCGGGGCTTGCGCGGCGGGTTGCCGCGCTCGAGCTTGCGCCCGTGTGCTTACTTGGCAATCAGGAAATCTTCCTTTTTCTTGCCGGCGGCGAGGTAAGGCTTCATCCAGTTGGGAGGCTGACCGCGGCCGCTCCAGAGCTCACCCTTCGGGCCTTTGTATTTAGGCGGCGTGACCGAACCTTTGTCGGCGCGCGGCGCGCGTCCGCGTCGGCCACCGCCTTGACCCGAGCGGGCGCGCAGTTCGGCCATCACATCCGCGGCGCTGTAGCCCACGGCCTGCGCATCGGCGAGCCAGCCGGCGACCATGTGCTTGAGCTCATCCTTTTTGCGGCTATTGAATTTCGCGCTGGCGGCTTCCGCCAGTTTTTTCAGCGAGGCCAGGTCGATTTTGTCCAGGTCGATGTCGTTCAAAGTCACTCCTTGGTTGTTGGCTATTTCATGATTTTCTGGTCGGAAAACATCCGACTCGGGTATTTAAAAACCCGATGGGAGCAGACTATATAGGATTTTCTGGATTTATTTTGCTCATCTCGCCAGGGTTTAACATTTGAAAACGAGTTTCATCAACATACGGTTTCCGATATGGGGGTAAGCTGGCTCGCATGGCCCACACCCTGACCCGCACCGAAAGGGATGCCTTGGGGGCGATCGAGGTCCCCGCCGATTGCCTGTGGGGGGCGCAAACCGAGCGCGCTCGGGTGCATTTCGCGATTTCCTCGGAGCGCCCGCCGCCCGAGCTGATCGTCGCCCTGGCGCGGGTCAAGCGAGCGGCGGCGGCGGTGCATCGCGAGGCGGGGCATCTGCAGGGGGCCAAGGCCGGCGCGATCATGGCCGCAGCCGACGAGGTGATGGCGGGCCGCCACGCCGACGCGTTTCCGCTGGGGGTCTGGCAGTCCGGCTCGGGTACCCAAACCCACATGAACATGAACGAGGTGCTCGCCAACCGCGCCAGCGAGTTGCTCGGGGGTGGGCGCGGGGCGGCGCGCTGCGTGCACCCGAACGACGACGTGAATCTGGGTCAGTCGACCAACGACGTCTATCCCACCGCCGTGCACCTGGCCGCCGTGCAGGCCCTGCTCGGGCGCGTGTTGCCAGCGCTGGAGAGCCTGACCGCTGCCCTGGAGGCCAAGTCGCAGGCCTGGGCGGGCATCGTGAAGATCGGGCGCACGCATTGGCAGGACGCCACGCCGCTGACCCTGGGCCAGGTGTTCTCCGGCTATGCGGCGCAACTGGCCCATGCCCGACGTCACCTCCAGGTCTGCCTGCCGCATCTGTGCGAGCTGGCCCTGGGCGGCACGGCGGTGGGCACCGGCCTGAACGCGCCTGCGGGTTTCGGCCTGCGCGTGGCCGAGGAGTTGGCGCGTGAGACCGGGCTGCCGCTGGTGAGCGCCCCCAACAAATTCGAGGCGCTGGCGGCGGCCGACGCCCTGGTGCAGGCGCACGGCGCGCTCAAGGGTCTGGCCGCGTGCTTGATGAAGATCGCCAATGACATCCGCGGGCTGGCCAGCGGTCCGCGCTGCGGCATCGGGGAGTTGCGGCTGCCGTCCAATGAGCCAGGCTCGTCCATCATGCCGGGCAAGGTCAACCCGACCCAGTGCGAGGCCCTGACGATGGTGTGCGCCCAGGTCTATGGCAACGACGTGGCGCTAGGCATCGGCGGGGCGTGCGGGCAGTTCGAGCTCAATGTCTTTCGTCCGCTGATCGCCCATGCCTTTTTACAAAGCACGCGGCTGCTGGCCGATGCGATGAACCGCTTCGAGCACTACTGCGTGGTGGGGATCGAGCCCGATCGCGCGCGGATCGCGACGCTGTTGGCGGGCTCCTTGATGCTGGTCACGGCCCTGACCCCGCACATTGGCTATGACCGGGCGGCCGAGATCGCCGCCAAGGCCCACCGCGAAGGCACCACGCTGCGCGAGGCGGCGCTGGCACTGGGGCATGTGACGCCCCAAGACTTCGATGCGTGGGTGCGCCCCGACCAGATGGTCTGAGCGCAGGGGCTCAGTGATCGGCGCTGGCGGCGCCGTGCGACATCAGCTTGTCGGTGTAGGCGATGGCGATGGCCGACAGCAGGAACACGATGTGGATCGCCGTCTGCGCGATCAGCACCTTGTCGGTGTAGTTGTCGGCGTTGATGAAGGTCTTGAGCAGGTGGATCGAGCTGATGCCGATGATGGCGGTGGCCAGCTTGACCTTGAGCACCGAGGCGTTCACATGACTGAGCCATTCGGGCTGGTCGGGATGGCCCTCGAGGTTCATGCGGCTCACGAAGGTTTCGTAGCCACCCACGATCACCATGATCAAGAGGTTGGAGATCATGACCACGTCAATCAGCGCCAAGACCACCAGCATGATGATGGTCTCGTTCAGCGAGGTGACCGGTGCGGTGGATTTGTAGCCGATGCTGCTCACGAGTTCTCGCAGGGCAGCCTGGCTGCCAAAGGCCGCCTCCAGCAAGTGGACCAGTTCGATCCAGAAGTGAAAGACATACACCGCCTGGGCGGCGATCAGGCCGATGTACAGCGGAAGTTGCAGCCAGCGGCTGGCAAAGATGATGCGGGGGAGGGGGCTCAAGGGGCGGGGGGCTTCCATGGGGGGCGATCCGGCGGTGCGAAGCCTTCCATTGTAGGCAGGGCCTGTGACAGGGGCTTTTCCGGGGGTGTGTAAGACCTTTTTGGCGCTTAAATCGGTGTTGGGGCCAGTCAGTGGCAAGTAAGTCCCCGGCGAGACAGTCTCGCCCGAATCCTCGCAAACAACGGAGACAAGCATGAGTGCGATCGAGTCTGTCCTGGTGGAAAACCGCGTATTCCCCCCCGCGCCGGCCGTCGTGGCGGCCGCCCGGGTCTCGGGCATGTCGGCCTATGAGGCCCTGTGCCGCGAAGCCGACCAAGACTTTGAGGGCTTCTGGGCGCGCCTGGCGCGTGAGAACGTGGTGTGGTCCAAGCCCTTCACCCGCACCCTGGACGAATCCAAGGCCCCCTTTTACAAATGGTTCGACGACGGCGAACTCAATGCCTCGGCCAACTGCCTGGACAAGCACATGGGCACGCCGGTCGAGAACAAGGCTGCGATCATTTTCGAGGCCGATGACGGCAAGGTCACCCAGGTCACCTACAAGGAGCTGCTGGCGCGCGTGAGCCAGTTCGCCAACGCACTCAAGGCGCAGGGCATCCAAAAGGGCGACCGCGTGATCGTCTACATGCCCATGACCATCGAGGGCGTGGTGGCCATGCAAGCCTGCGCGCGCATCGGCGCCACGCACAGCGTGGTGTTCGGCGGCTTCTCGGCCAAGGCGCTCAATGAACGCATCATCGACGCCGGCGCGGTGGCGGTGATCACCGCCAACTACCAGATGCGCGGTGGCAAGGAGCTGCCCCTGAAGGCCATCGTCGATGAAGGCATCGCGATGGGCGGCTGCGACACGCTCAAGTCGGTGCTGGTGTTCCAGCGCACGGCCACCGCCTGCAACATGGTGGCTGGCCGCGACAAGACGTTCGACGAAGCGCTTCAGGGTCAATCCACGCAGTGCGCGCCGGTGGCCGTGGGCGCCGAGCATCCGCTGTTCATCCTCTACACCTCGGGTTCGACCGGCAAGCCCAAGGGCGTGCAGCATTCCACCGGCGGCTACCTGCTGTGGGCCAACCTCACCATGCAGTGGACGTTTGACATCCAGCCCTCGGACGTCTTTTGGTGCACCGCCGACATCGGCTGGATCACAGGTCACACCTACGTGGCCTACGGCCCGCTGGCCGCCGGCGCCACCCAGGTGGTGTTCGAGGGCGTGCCCACCTACCCGGATGCCGGCCGCTTCTGGAAGATGATCCAGCAGCACAAGGTCACGATCTTCTACACCGCGCCCACCGCGATTCGCTCCCTGATCAAGGCCTCGGAGGCCGACGACAAGGTGCACCCCAAGTCCTACGACCTGTCCTCGCTGCGCCTTCTGGGCAGCGTGGGCGAGCCGATCAACCCCGAAGCCTGGATCTGGTATCACAAGCACGTCGGCGGCGAGCGCTGCCCGATCGTGGACACCTTCTGGCAGACCGAGACGGGCGGCCACATGATCACGCCGCTGCCGGGCGCAACGCCGCTGGTGCCGGGCTCGTGCACATTGCCGCTGCCGGGCATCACGGCCGCCATCGTCGACGAGCAGGGCAACGACATGCCCCACGGCTCGGGCGGCATCCTGGTGGTCAAGCGCCCCTGGCCGTCCATGATCCGCACGATCTGGAACGATCCCGAGCGTTTCAAGAAAAGCTACTTCCCCGAAGAACTCAAAGGCTACTACCTCGCCGGTGACGGCGCGGTGCGCAGCGCTGATCGCGCCTATTTCCGCATCACCGGTCGCATCGACGACGTGCTGAACGTGTCGGGCCACCGCATGGGCACGATGGAGATCGAGTCGGCCCTGGTGGCCAAGACCGATCTGGTGGCCGAAGCCGCTGTGGTGGGCCGGCCTGACGATCTGACGGGCGAGGCGATCTGCGCCTTCGTGGTGTTGAAGCGCCCGCGTCCGACCGGCGAGGAGGCCAAGAAGATTGCGACCGAGTTGCGTAACTGGGTGGCCAAGGAGATCGGCCCGATCGCCAAGCCCAAGGACATCCGCTTTGGCGACAACCTGCCCAAGACCCGCTCGGGCAAGATCATGCGGCGTTTGCTGCGCTCGATTGCCAAGGGCGAGGCGATCACGCAGGACACCTCGACGTTGGAGAATCCAGCCATCCTGGATCAATTGGCCCAGACCAATTGAGTCTTCGGGCTCCCCACAAAAAAACCGCCCGAGGGCGGTTTTTTTGTGGCGGCTGGGAGGCTTTGTTCTGGCCTTACTTCTGGCTCAGGGCCCACAGCGCCAGCTTCTTGGCCTCCGCCTCGGTGACCTGCGGGTTGGCCGGCATGACAGCGGTGCCCCAGACACCCCCACCGCCCTTGACGATCTTGACCGCGAGGCGGTCGGCCGCCCCTTTGTCGTTGGCGTACTTGGTCGCGATCTTGCGAAAGGAGGGACCCAGCACGTCTTTGTCGACCGCGTGGCAGGTCATGCAGTTCTTGGCCGTGGCCAAGGCCTGGTCGGCCCAGGCGGGACTGGCCAGGACGGCTGCGACAAGGAGGGCGAAGACGTGCTTCATGGTGCGGGCGATCCAAAGGGAGAGGCTACTTGAACGTGCGCACAGGCCGGGCGGTTGACCGCCCGGCACGGGCCTCAGAAGTTGTCCAGTACCGCGCCCTTGCTGGCGCTGGAGGCGTTGAAGGCGAACTTGGCCTGCACGCCGCGCGTGTAGCGCGCAGCGGGCGCCTTCCAGCCGGCGCGTCGCTTGGCGATCTCGGCCTCGGACACGTTCAGTTCCAGTTTGAGCTGGTGGGCGTCGATGGTGATGGAGTCGCCCTCGTGCACCAAGGCAATCGTGCCGCCTGCCGCCGCCTCAGGCGCGACGTGGCCGACCACCATGCCCCAGGTGCCGCCGGAGAAGCGGCCATCGGTGATCAGGCCCACGCTCTCGCCCAGGCCGGCACCAATCAGTGCGCCGGTGGGCGCCAGCATCTCGGGCATGCCCGGGCCGCCCTTGGGGCCCAGGTAACGCAGCACCATCACGTCGCCGGCCTTGATCTTGCCCGCCAGGATGGCCTCCAGGGCGGATTGCTCGTCGTCGAAGACGCGCGCCGGGCCAGTGATGACCGGATTCTTCAGGCCGGTGATCTTGGCCACCGCGCCCTCGGGCGAGAGGTTGCCTTTGAGGATGGCCAGGTGGCCTTCGGCATACATCGGGTTGTCCCAGGCGCGGATCACGTCCTGGTCATCGCGCCGGGTGGTCGGGTGCAGGGCCAGTTCCTCGGCCATCGTGCGGCCGGTGATGGTC
>JBIKUT010000065.1:0-8513 GCA_044347465.1 Ramlibacter sp. | reverse complement strand
AGCTCGCGTCCGTGCTCAGGCAGCATGGCGCTAACCACTTGGAAGGTGTCCAGCGCGCGTTGGTCGCGGGTGGTGTGAATGCGCGCGTCCAGGATGCTAAAGCCCGCCTGGTCGAAATAGCCGCAGATGCGCGCGAACAGATCGGGCTGATCGGGCATGTAGACCATCACCTGCAGCCCTTCGCCCACGGGCGAGAGACGGGCGCGTACCAGCGGTTTGTCCGGCGCGGCGCCCTGGGTGTCCAGGCCCGCCAGATGACGGCTCGCGTGGCGCGTGTGCCAGGCCACTTCGCCGGCGTCATGGCGCATGAAGTACCCCACATCCAGCGTGTCCCACAGCTGCCGGTGCGCGTCGTGGGGCAGGGCATGCAGGCCCAGCTGGGCCAGCGCCTCGCGCTTGAGGGCCTCGATCTCGGCCTCTTGATCGGGCGCGCGGCCTCCGAGCATCCGTACCGTGGCGCGATACAAGTCCTCGAGCAACTTGCCTTTCCAGGCGTTCCAGACCTTGGGGCTGGTGCCGCGGATGTCGGCCACTGTGAGCAGGTACAGGGCGGTCAGGTAACGCTCGTTGCCCACGCGCTGGGCGAATCGCCCGATCACTTCGGGGTCGCTCAGGTCCTGCTTTTGGGCGATGTTGCTCATGGTGAGGTGCTCGCGCACCAGGAAGGCCACGAGCTGCGTGTCTTGTGGTCCGATGCCATGCTGGCGGCAAAACAGTCGAACCTCTTTTTCGCCCAGATCCGAGTGATCGCCGCCGCGCCCCTTGGCGATGTCGTGAAACAGGGCGGCGATGGACAAGAGCCAGGGCTTGTCCCAGCCCCCCGCCAGCTGCGAGCAAAACGGGTATTCGTGCGCGTGCTCGGGGATGAAAAAGCGCCGCACGTTGCGCAGCACCATCAGGATATGTTGGTCGACGGTGTAGACGTGAAACAGGTCGTGCTGCATCTGCCCGACGATGCGCCGAAACACCCACAGATAGCGCCCCAGCACCGAGGTCTGGTTCATCAGACGCATCGCATGGGTGATGCCCGAGGGCTGCATCAGGATGGCGCGGAAGGTGGCGCGGTTGGCGGGGTCGCGGCGGAACTTGCCGTCCATCAAGCGGCGCGCGTTGTACAGCGCGCGCAGCGTGCGTGCCGACAGGCCCTTGGCCCCCACCGTCTGCTGGTAGGCCAGAAAGGTCTCGAGGATGGCCTCGGGGTGCTTTTGATAAAGGTCGTCCGATGCCACCTCAATCAAGCCGCCCTTGTTAAAAAAGCGCGCGTTGATCGGTTCGGGCTGGTGCTCGGTCGGCTGCAGGCGCTCCTCGATGTTCAAGAGCAGCACCTGGTTCAACTGGCTCACGGCCTTGGCCGCCCAGTAGAACTGCCGCATCAGCGCCTCGCTGGCCCGCTCGATGAGGCGTCCACCTTCGCCGGTGCGCGAGGCATAGCCAAAGGACTCGGCCACCGGCGTTTGCAGGTCGAACACCAGCCGGTCTTCGCGGCGCTTGGCCACCAGGTGCAGGCGGGCGCGAATCAGGGCGAGCAGGGCCTCGTTGCGCTTGATCTGGCGGGCTTCGAAGGGCGTGGCCAGGCCCTTGCGGGCCAGCTCGTCCCAGCTGCCGCCCAGGCCCGCCGCACGCGCCACCCACAGGATCACCTGCAGGTCACGCAAGCCGCCGGGCGATTCCTTGCAATTGGGCTCGAGCGAGTAGGGGGTGTTTTCAAACTTGTGATGACGCTGGCGCATCTCCAGCGTCTTGGCGACGAAGAAGGCGCGCGGGTCCATCTGCGCATTGAAGCGGCGCATGAAATCGCGGTGCAGCGCGATACTGCCCGCCACGCGGCGCGATTCGAGCAAAGAGGTCTGCACCGTCACATCGGCCTGGCTTTGCGCCATGCACTCGGACACCGTGCGCACGCTGGAGCCGATCTCCAGGCCGAGGTCCCAGCACTGGCCGATGAAGGTCTCGATGCGTGCGGTCAGCGTGGGGTCGGTCTCGACCGAGATGCCATCGGGCATCAGCAGCAGTACGTCGATATCCGAATGGGGAAAGAGCTCGCCGCGCCCATAGCCGCCCACGGCCACCAGCGCGAAGCTGTCCGGGAAGCCCGCGTGGGCCCAGAGCGCCGACAGGGTGGTATCGGCCTCGCGGGCCAGACCACGCAGCACACCGCGCACGGCGCGGGTCGATCGGCCCGAGGCCATCAGCGTGTCCAACAAGGCGGCCTTGCGGGCGCGCCAGTCATCGCGCAGGGCGCGCAGCTGCGGGGTGTCGGCCAGCGGTGCGTTCATGCCAGCCGAAGGCCTCAGGCCTGCACGAAGGTCGGTGGGGGCGGGCTGCCGGCGGACAGGGTCAGCACTTCGTAGCCCGTCTCGGTGACCAGCACCGTGTGCTCCCACTGGGCGGACAGGGAGTGGTCCTTGGTGACGATGGTCCAGCCGTCATTGCCATGCTCTTTCACCTCGCGGCGGCCCAGGTTGATCATGGGCTCGATGGTGAAGGTCATGCCGGGTTGGAGTTCTTCCAGGGTGCCCGGTTTGCCGTAATGCAGCACCTGCGGCTCTTCGTGAAAGCGCCGACCGATGCCGTGGCCGCAGAACTCGCGCACCACCGAGAAGCCCAGGCCTTCGGCAAATTTCTGGATGGCGTGGCCGATGTCGCCCAGGCGTGCACCCGGACGCACCTGCACGATGCCGTGCCACATGGCGTCATAGGTCATGGACACGAGGCGCCGGGCCGCAATCGTGGCGTCACCCACCACGAACATGCGGCTGGTGTCGCCATACCAGCCGTCCTTGATGACGGTGACGTCGACGTTGACGATGTCGCCCTTTTTCAGCGGCTTGTCGTTGGGGATGCCGTGGCACACCACATGGTTCACCGAGGTGCACAGCGAGGCGGGGTAGGGCGGATAACCGGGCGGCTGGTAGCCCAGCGTGGCCGAGGTGGAGCCTTGCTCCTTCATGTAGTCGGACGCGAGGCGGTCGATTTCGCGGGTGGTGATACCCGGCTGGATAAAGGGCGTGAGGTGGTCCAGAACCTCGGAGGCGAGGCGGCAGGCGGTGCGCATGCCCTGAATTCCGTCGGCGTCCTTGTAGGTGATGCTCATAGGGCACGATTATCCCAGAGGGGCCCGGCCGCCGCAGGCGCCCCCAGGGGGCCCGGTAAAATGACGGGCTGCGCGTTCGGGGCCCCAGTCAGCGGCCTGGCGCCTTCCCACCCCACACAGGCTACACAGTGACCCTGCATATCACCGAGTTGGAGGGCGGCGCCGCCCTCAGCGAGTTCCGCGTCCAGCAACTGCTCCCCCGCCTGCAGGCCGTCCACGACAAGATTTCCTCCCTGCACGCCCGTTTTGTGCACCTGGCGGCCTGGGAGCAGGCGCCCTCGGGCGAGCAGGCCCAGCGCCTGGCGGCCCTTTTGACCTACGGCGAGCCCCTGGCCGGCCCGGGCGCCGACCTGGCCGAGGGCGAAGGGGTGATCGTCACCCCTCGACTGGGAACCGTGTCCCCCTGGGCCTCCAAGGCCACCGACATCGCCCACAACTGTGGCTTGGCCGTTAAACGGGTCGAGCGCATCGTCGAATACCGTGTCGGGCTCAAGGGCGGCCTGCTGTCGGGGCGCCCCCGCCTGTCGCCGGCCCAGCGCGAGGCGGTCGCGGCCTTGCTGCATGACCGCATGACCGAGAGCGTGGTGCCTGCGCGCGCGCAGGCCCATGGCCTCTTCACCGAGCTGGCCCCCATGCCCATGGAGCAGGTCGATGTGCTCGGGGGGGGCCGTGCCGCCCTAGTGTCGGCCAACACCCGCTTTGGTCTGGCCCTGGCCGACGACGAGATCGACTACCTGGTCACGGCCTTTCAGGGCCTGGCGCGCAACCCCACCGACGTCGAGCTGATGATGTTCGCGCAGGCCAATAGCGAGCATTGCCGCCACAAGATCTTCAACGCCAGCTTCACCATCGACGGCGTGGCCCAGGACAAGAGCCTATTCGGGATGATCCGCAACACCCACCAGCTGAACCCGCAGCACACGGTGGTGGCCTATTCCGACAATGCGGCGGTGATGGAGGGCGTGCCGGTGGAACTGTTCGTGCCGGCCGATGCCGGCCCCAGTGCCTACGTCAAGCGGCCCTCGACCCAGCACGTGCTGATGAAGGTCGAGACCCACAACCACCCGACCGCCATCTCGCCGTTTCCGGGCGCATCCACCGGCGCCGGCGGCGAGATCCGCGACGAGGGTGCCACCGGTCGCGGCTCGCGGCCCAAGGCCGGTCTGACGGGCTTTTCGGTCTCGCGCCTGTGGGACAGCCCCAACGGACGTCCGGCCCACATCGCCAGCCCCTTGCAGATCATGACCGAGGGGCCGCTGGGCGGCGCCGCGTTCAACAACGAGTTTGGCCGACCCAACCTGGCCGGTTACTTCCGCGAGTACGAACAGACCGTCGATGGTGTGGTGCGCGGCTATCACAAGCCGATCATGATCGCCGGCGGCCTGGGCCATATTCAAGACGGACTGACCCACAAGATCGAATTCCCGCCCGGCACGCTGCTGGTGCAACTGGGTGGCCCCGGCATGCGTATCGGCATGGGCGGCGGCGCGGCCAGCTCCATGGCGACGGGCGCCAATGCCGCCGAACTCGACTTCGACTCGGTGCAGCGTGGCAACCCCGAGATCGAGCGTCGCGCCCAGGAGGTGATCAACCATTGCTGGAAGCTCGGTGCGGCCAACCCGATCCTCGCGATTCACGATGTGGGCGCGGGCGGTCTGTCCAACGCCTTCCCCGAGCTCACGAACGATGCCGGTCGCGGCGCACGCTTTGATTTGTCCAAGGTGCCTCTCGAGGAATCCGGCCTGGCCCCCAAGGAGATCTGGTGCAACGAGAGCCAGGAGCGCTATGTGATGGCGATTGCGCCCGAATCGCTGGCGCAGTTCACGGCCTTTTGCGAACGCGAACGCTGCCCCTTTGCAGTGGTGGGTGTGGCCACGGCTGAACGCCAGCTGGTGGTGGGCGATGCCAGCACCCAGGCGGTCGATATGCCGCTGGATGTCTTGCTTGGCAAGCCACCGAAGATGCACCGCCAGGTGCACACGATCGCGCGCCAGTCGCCGCCCCTGAACCTCACGGGCGTGGCCTTGCAAGACGCGGTGATCCGGGTGCTCTCGCATCCCACCGTGGCCTCCAAGCGCTTCCTGATCACCATTGGCGATCGCACCGTGGGCGGGCTCACGCACCGGGACCAGATGGTGGGCCCCTGGCAGGTGCCCGTGGCCGATTGCGCGGTCACCTTGGCCGATTACCGCGGCTTCGCGGGCGAGGCCATGAGCATGGGCGAGCGCACGCCGCTGGCTGCCCTGGACGCGCCGGCCTCGGGGCGCATGGCCGTGGCCGAGGCGCTGACCAATCTGCTGGCGGCGCCCATCGACTTGTCACGCGTGAAGCTCTCCGCCAACTGGATGGCCGCCTGCGGCGAGCCGGGCGAAGATGCCGCGCTCTATGAGACCGTCAAGGCGGTGGGCATGGAACTGTGCCCGGCGCTGGGCATCTCCATTCCGGTGGGCAAGGACAGCTTGTCCATGCGCACCCAGTGGCAGGACAGCGGCGCGGCCCAAAAGGTGGTCTCGCCGGTGAGCCTGGTGATCACCGCCTTTGCCACGCTGGCCGATGTGCGCGGCACGCTCACCCCCCAGTTGCAGGCTCAGGGCGACACCACTCTCGTGCTGGTGGATCTGGGCAAGGGCCGCCACCGCATGGGCGGCAGCATCCTGGCGCAGGTGCTTGAACAGGCGGGCGGCGACGTGCCTGACCTCGACGATCCGAAAGACCTGGTGAACCTGGTCCACGCGGTGAACACGCTACGCGCGCAGGGCCGCTTGCTGGCCTACCACGATCGCAGCGACGGTGGCCTGATGGCGGCGGCCTGCGAGATGGCCTTTGCCGGCCAGGTGGGTGTGAGCCTGAACGTCGACCTGCTGGTCACCGAAGGCGATGGCATCCAGGACAGCCGCGCCGACCACGGCGACGCCAAAAACTGGGCCGGCCAGGTCAGCGCCCGCCGCGAAGAACTCACGCTCAAGGCCTTGTTCAACGAAGAACTGGGCGTGGTGCTGCAGGTGCCCACCGAGGTGCGCAACGAGGTGATGCAGGTGTTGCGTGAGCATGGCCTGTCTCGCCACAGCCACTTCATCGGCAAGACCCGCCCCGCCGACAGCGACATCGACGTGGGCAAGGGCCAGGTGCAGGTCTGGCGCGACACGAAGGCTGTTTTCAGCGCTAACTTGCAGGACCTGCAGCAGGTCTGGGACAGCGTCAGCTGGAAGATCTGCCAGCAGCGTGACAACCCCGCAGGAGCCGATGCCGAACATGCCGCCGTGGGCACGCCGGGCGATCCGGGCCTGCAGTTCGCACCGAGCTTTGATGCGTCCGAGGACGTGGCCGCACCGTTCCTGAATCTGGCGCGCCCGCGTGTGGCCATCCTGCGCGAGCAGGGCGTGAACTCGCAGGTCGAGATGGCGTACTGCTTTGACCTGGCGGGCTTTGACGCGGTGGACGTGCACATGACCGACCTGCAATCGGGTCGCGCCAAGCTCGAAGATTTCAAGGGCTTCGTGGCCTGCGGGGGCTTTAGCTACGGCGACACGCTGGGTGCCGGCATCGGCTGGGCCCGCAGCATCACCTTCAACGCGCCGCTGTCTGCGCAGTTCCAGGGCTTTTTTGCCCGCTCGGACACCTTTGCGCTGGGCGTGTGCAACGGCTGCCAGATGCTGGCCGAGTTGGCCGACATCATCCCGGGCGCGCAGCACTGGCCGCGTTTCACGGCCAACCGCAGCGAGCGCTACGAGGCGAGGCTGTCACAGGTGCAGGTGTTGGAATCGCCCAGCCTCTTCTTCCAGGGCATGGCGGGCAGCCGCTTGCCGATCGTGGTGGCGCATGGCGAGGGTTATGCCAACTTCGCGCAGCGGGGCGATGCGGCCCAGGCGATTGGCGCGATGCGCTTTACCGACCACCACGGTCAAGCCACCGAGGCCTACCCGTTCAACCCGAACGGCAGCCCGGGCGGCTTGACGGCGGTGACCACGGCGGATGGTCGCTTCACGGCCATGATGCCCCACCCCGAGCGGGTGTTTCGCAACGTGCAGATGTCCTGGACCGGCGGCGATCTGAGCGCCCACAGCCCCTGGCTGCGGATCTGGCGCAACGCCCGCCGCTGGGTCGGCTAGGCCTTTAGCGGCAGGTCGGGCCGCTCGCGCGCGCGAACGACGCGCCGCGCGCCATGGCCAGCGTGCCCTCGCCACCTGAGACGCGCAGCTGCGCGCCTTCTTGCGTGAGCTCGAGCGACCCGTGGCGGGTCGACTGGGTGCGCAGCACCGCGCCGACCATGCGCCCCTGAATCTCGCGAACCCGATCGCCGCGCGTGAGGGTCGCCTCCACCTCTTGGTAGTGTTGTTTCACGCGCAGGCTGAAATCGCGCAGCGGCCCGGCGCCGCACCACAGGCCCTCGATGCGTGCAGGCACCACCCACAGGTGCACCTTGCTGGATTTCTCTAAGCCCACCTTTTTGTCTGGCACCGGGACGACCGTGGTCTGATCGGGCTTCCAGTCGCCCATGTCCCAGTCGTGCGAGACCACGCGCGTGCCGGGCTTGAGGGCCAGCAGGGTGGGGCGCAGCTTGAGGTTGAAATCCGGCAGCAGGTACAGGCTGATGACCGTCGCCGGGCGCAGGTCGGTCTCAAACAGATCCTGCACCTTGAAGGTCACCTTGTCGGCCACGCCCACCTCGCGCGCCGTGTGCAGGCTCTTGTCCACCAGATCGGGCACGATGTCTACGCCCAGGCCCGTGGCCCCAAAGCGCTTGGCCGCCACGATCACGAGGCGGCCGTCACCGGAGCCCAGATCGATCAGATGGTCGGAGGGCCCCACGCGCGCCGCTTGCAGCATCTCCAGGGTGACGTTGTCGGGGGAGGTGATGAAGGGGACTTCGTCGAGTAGGGGAGGTGGGCTGGTGGCTTGGGCCTGCGTGAGGCCTGCGAGCGTCAGCGTAGCTAGGGCGATGACGAGGCGAGAGAGAAAGGTTGAACGGTGCATCTGCGGGGACGATAACACCGGGTCGCAGATCGCGCGAGAAGAACTTGCCGTTTACCGGTAAACGGTATAAAGTCGAACCGTGATCCTGTCCTTTCTAGATGCGGCTGCCTTATTCGCTGGCGAGCGCGTGCGCCGTCTGGTCCATGTCGCCGCGGTTGCCGAGCGCAAGCTGCAGCAGTTGGACAGTGCAGCGACGCTGGACGCCCTGCGGGTCCCACCGGGAAATCGGCTGGAGGCGCTCAAAGGGGACCGCAAAGGTCAATACAGCATCAGGATCAATGACCAGTTTCGGCTTTGTTTTGTCTGGACACCCGATGGTGTGCAGGACGTCGAAATCGTGGACTACCACTGAAGTAAGGAGTACGCCATGGCCCAGTCCGCCCCCAAGAACCGCATGCGCCCGATTCATCCGGGCGAGGTGCTGCGCGAGGATTACCTGCTGCCG
>JBIKUT010000064.1:0-8573 GCA_044347465.1 Ramlibacter sp. | reverse complement strand
GGCAGTTGCGCGAGGTGGCGGTCAAGGTGCTGCGCCCCGGCATGCTGACCGTGATCGAGAAGGACCTGGGCCTGATGCGCGTGATGGCCGGCTGGGTCGAGCGTCTGTCGCAGGACGGTCGGCGCCTCAAGCCCCGCGAGGTCGTGGCCGAGTTTGACAAATACCTGCACGACGAACTGGACCTGGTGCGCGAGGCCGCCAGCGCCGCGCAGTTGCGACGCAATATGGAAGGCCTGGGCCTGGTGCTCATTCCCGAAATGTTCTGGGACTACTGCCATCCCGAGGTGATCGTGATGGAGCGCATGACCGGCGTTCCAATCAGCCAGGTCGATCGCCTGCGCGAGGCCGGTGTCGACCTCAAGCAACTGGCGCGCGATGGCGTGACGATCTTTTTTACGCAGGTGTTTCGCGACGGCTTTTTTCACGCCGACATGCATCCGGGCAATATCCAGGTGAGCCTGGCACCCGAGACCTTTGGCCGCTACATCTCGCTGGATTTCGGCATCGTGGGCACGCTCACCGAGACCGACAAGGACTACCTGGCCCAGAACTTCACCGCGTTCTTTCGCCGTGACTACAAGCGGGTGGCCGAATTGCACATCGAATCGGGCTGGGTGCCGCCCGAGACCCGGGTGGACGAACTCGAGGCCGCTATCCGCGCGGTGTGCGAGCCTTATTTCGACCGACCGCTCAAAGAGATCTCGCTGGGCATGGTGCTGATGCGGCTGTTCCAGACCTCGCGGCGCTTTCAGGTGGAGATCCAGCCCCAATTGGTGCTGCTGCAAAAGACCCTTCTGAACATCGAGGGCCTGGGGCGCCAGCTTGATCCGGATTTGGACCTTTGGAGCACGGCCCGCCCCTTTCTGGAGCGCTGGATGCTCGATCAGGTGGGGCCCAAGCGCCTGTGGAACGAGCTGAAGGCCCAGGCCCCGCGCTACGCCAAGCTGCTGCCCGAATTACCCCGCTTGCTGCATGACTATTTGCAGCGGCCCGCGGGGGTCACGCGGCGCGAGCTGCAGGAGCTGCTCGCGGAGCAGCGCCGCACCAATCGCCTGCTGCAGTCGGTGGTCTATGGTGGATTGGGGTTTGCAGGGGGTCTGCTGGTGATGCAGTGGCTCGTGAGGTTTTACTGAACTGACCCATAATCGCGGCCGGCCGTTCGAAGGCCATCCATTTAAAGCGCCGTCGTAGGAGTCCGTTCATGCTGTTGACGCTGGTCATCGTCTACCTGCTGATCACGATTGGGATCGGCCTTTATGCCGCCAAGCGGGTCAAGAACACCGCCGATTTCGCGATCGCCGGGCGTCACCTGCCCCTGATCATGATCGTGACCACCACCTTCGCCACCTGGTTCGGATCGGAGACGGTGCTGGGTATCCCCGCCAAGTTCATCGAGAACGGTCTGGGCGGCGTGGTCGAAGACCCTTTTGGCGCGGGCACCTGCCTGATCCTGGTGGGCCTGTTCTTCGCCGGCAAGCTCTATCGCATGACGCTGCTCACCATCAGCGACTACTACCGCGAGCGCTATGGCCGCACGGTCGAAGTGGTGTGCTCCTTGATCATCATGGTCAGCTACCTGGGCTGGGTGTCGGCGCAGGTCACCGCTCTGGGCCTGGTGTTCAACCTGCTGTCTGGCGGCGCCATCAGCGTCCCGGTGGGCATGGTGATCGGCGTGGTCTCCATCCTGGCCTACACCTTGTTCGGTGGCATGTGGTCGGTGGCCGTGACAGACTTCATCCAGATGATCATCCTGGTGGTCGGCTTGTCCATCATCGCGATGTTCGCCGCCGACCTGGCCGGCGGCGCGGGCAAGGTGATCGACTTCGCCACCAGCAAGGACCTGTTCAAGTTCTGGCCCGAGCCGACCTTTACCGACATCGCCTTCTTCCTGGCTGCCGCCGTCACCATCATGTTCGGCTCGATCCCGCAGCAGGACGTGTTCCAGCGCGTGATGTCCGCCAATAGCGAGGGTGCGGCGCGCAAGGGCGCCGTGATCGGCGGCGTGTGCTACATCCTGTTCGCCTTCGTGCCGATGTTCATCGTGGCCAGCGCGCTGTTGGTCATGCCCGAGAAGGCCACCGAGCTGCTCAAGGACGACCCGCAAAAGGTCATGCCGACGCTGGTGATGGAGCAGATGCCCTTTGCCATGCAGGTGCTGTTCTTCGGCGCGCTGCTGTCGGCGATCAAGTCCACCGCCTCGGCCACTTTGCTGGCGCCCAGCGTGACCTTTACCGAGAACATCTGGCGCCAGTTCCGCCCCCACACCAGCGATCACCAGCAACTTCGCACCATGCGCATCACCGTGCTGGTGTTCAGCCTGTTCGTGCTGGCCTACGCGATCTACATGCAGGGCACCTCGATCTACGAGATGGTGTCGGGTGCCTACCAGGTCACCCTGGTGGGGGCCTTTATTCCGCTGGTGTTCGGCCTGTATTGGAAGCGCGCCACCACCCAGGGCGCGGTGTTTGCAATCGTTCTGGGGCTGGTGACTTGGTTGCTATTTCTGGCCACGCCCGCCGGCGAGGTCTTCCCGGCGCAACTGGCGGGCCTGATCGCCGCGCTGGTCGGCATGATCTTGGGCTCGGTCGGCCCCCAGGCAATCCGCAACAGCCACGCCTCGCACCACCGGCTCGCCGGCAGCTGAGGGCAGGGGGCGCCCCTGGGGGGCGAAAGGGCTTGGAACCCCGGCCCCCGCCTATAATTGAGGGCTTTGCACCTTCACCGCCTGCCATGCCCATTTACGCCTACAAGTGCGGCTCCTGTGGCCATGCCAAGGATGTCCTGCAAAAGATCTCGGATGCGCCCCTGAGCGCCTGCCCCGCCTGCGGCGCCGATACCTTCAGCAAGCAGGTGACCGCCGCTGGCTTCCAGCTCAAAGGCTCGGGCTGGTATGCCACCGACTTCCGTGGCGGTGCCGCCGCAGCCCCAGCCCCAGCCCCGGCGGCAGACAGCAGTGCCGCCAAGCCGGCGGACAGCACGCCCGCCGCCCCTGCTAAATCTTCCGATGCACCCAGTGCGTCGGCCGGCGGCTGCAGCCACGCCTGCGCCTGCCACTGACCCCCTGGAGAAAGTCCAAAATGGGCCCCTTGCGCAAATGGCTGTTCGCCGGCCTGCTGGTTGTATTGCCCGTGGCCATCACCGCCTGGGTGATCCAGTGGATCGTCGGGACCCTGGACCAGACGCTCCTGATCCTGCCCGTGGCCTGGCATCCCGATCGCCTGTTTGGCATTCACATTCCGGGTCTGGGTGTGGTGTTGGCCCTGGGCATCCTGCTGCTGGTGGGAGCCGTCACCAGCAACTTCATTGGCCGGCGTCTGCTGTCCTGGAGTGATCGCGTTTTCAATCGCATCCCGGTGGTGCGTTCCATCTACTCCGGGGTCAAGCAGGTCTCCGACACGCTGTTTTCTGAGAGCGGCAACGCCTTTCGCACCGCGGTGCTGGTGCAGTGGCCGCGCCCGGATGTCTGGACCATTGGCTTCGTCACCGGCACGCCCGGGGGCGATGTCGCCAACCACCTGCCCGGTGATTTCCTCAGCGTCTACGTGCCCACCACGCCCAACCCCACGGGCGGCTACTTCGTGATGCTTCGCAAAAGCGACTGCATCGAACTGCGCATGTCCGTCGACGAGGCCCTGCGCTACGTGATCTCCATGGGCGTGGTCGTTCCCACTGCCCCGGCCGATCTTCCCACCGTCAAGTAATGCGCCACGCGGCGCCGGAAACCCTTTCCATGTCCAGCCAGAAAATGCGTACGACCTATTGCGGTCTCGTGACCGAAGCCCTTCTGGGCCAGACCGTGACCCTGTGCGGGTGGGTGAATCGCCGCCGCGATCACGGCGGGGTCATCTTCGTTGACCTGCGTGACCGCGAAGGCTATGTGCAGGTGGTGTGCGACCCCGATCGCCCCGACATGTTCAAGACCGCCGAAGGCCTGCGCAACGAGTTTTGCGTGCAGGTCACGGGCGTGGTGCGTGCGCGCCCGGCGGGCACCACCAACGACAACCTCAAGAGCGGCAAGATCGAGATCTTGTGCCATGCGGTCACGGTACTCAATCCCTCGGTCACGCCCCCGTTCCAGTTGGACGACGAGAACCTGTCCGAGACCACGCGCCTCATGCACCGGGTGCTGGACCTGCGTCGCCCCTACATGCAGAACAACCTGATGCTGCGCTACAAGGTGACGATGGAGGTGCGCAAGTTCCTCGATGCCAATGGCTTCATCGACATCGAAACGCCGATGCTGACCAAGAGCACGCCCGAGGGCGCGCGCGATTACCTGGTCCCCAGTCGCGTGCATGACGGCATGTTCTTCGCGCTGCCCCAGTCACCCCAGTTGTTCAAGCAGCTGCTGATGGTGTCGGGCTTTGATCGCTACTACCAAATCACCAAGTGCTTCCGCGACGAGGACCTGCGCGCCGACCGCCAGCCCGAGTTCACCCAGATCGACGTGGAAACCTCCTTCCTCACCGAGGAAGAAATCCGCGAAATGTTTGAGGGCATGATCCGCAGCACCTTCAAGCATGCAATCGACGTTGACATCCCCCCCTTCCCGGTGATGACGCACGCCGACGCGATGCGTCTGTACGGGTCGGACAAGCCCGATTTGCGCGTGAAGCTGGAATTCACCGAGATCACCGACGTCATGAAGGATGTCGATTTCAAAGTGTTCTCAGGCCCCGCGAACCAGGCCGACGGGCGTGTGGTGGCCCTGCGCGTGCCGGGCGGCGGCGAGATGAGCCGCGGCGAGATCGATGGCTACACCGAGTTCGTCAAGATCTACGGCGCCAAGGGCCTGGCCTGGATCAAGGTCAATGACGCCGCCGGCGGTCGCGACGGCCTGCAGTCTCCCATCGTCAAGAACCTGCACGATGCGGCCCTGGCCGAGATCATGAAGCGCACCGGCGCTGCCACCGGCGACCTGATCTTCTTTGGCGCCGACAAGGCCAAGATCGTCAACGACGCCATCGGCGCGCTGCGCGTCAAGGTCGGTCACAGCGAATTCGGTAAATCCCATGGCCTGATCGAAGGTCAGTGGAAACCGCTGTGGGTGGTCGATTTCCCGATGTTCGAGTACGACGACGACGCTCAGCGCTGGAACGCCGTGCACCACCCTTTCACCTCGCCCAAGGACGGCCACGAGGACTGGCTCGAGACCGATCCGGGCCGCTGCGTCGCCAAGGCCTATGACGCGGTACTCAATGGCATCGAACTGGGTGGTGGGTCGGTGCGTATCCACCGCGAAGACGTGCAAAGCAAGGTGTTTCGTGCCCTCAAGATCGACGCCGAGGAGGCCAAGGCCAAGTTCGGCTTCTTGCTCGATGCCTTGCAATACGGCGCGCCCCCGCATGGCGGCATCGCCATTGGCCTGGACCGCTTTGTCATGCTCATGACGGGCGCCGAGAGCCTGCGCGATGTGATTGCCTTTCCCAAGACCCAGCGCGCCCAGGACCTGCTCACGCAGGCGCCGGGTCCGGTCGACGAGAAACAATTGCGCGAATTGCATATTCGCTTGCGCAATACACAAACGGCCTGACGGCCTCGTGGCTGCAGTCACAATGTCAGGGCGCCCGCGGGGCGCCCTTTCTCATGGGGGATCATGACGGCCTACAAGATTCCACAATCCGTTCTGGTGGTGATTCATACCCCCGCCTTGGACGTGCTGTTGATCCGGCGTGCCGATGCCTCGGAGTTTTGGCAGTCGGTCACCGGCAGCAAGGACTCCCTGCAGGAGCCAGCGGCGCAGACCGCGGCGCGCGAGGTGGGTGAGGAGACGGGTATCGACTGCCAACCTGGGACCCCCTTGCACGCAGGCTTGCGTGATTGGGGCCTGACCAATACCTACGAGATTTACCCGCGCTGGCGTCACCGCTATGCTCCTGGCGTGACCCACAACCTCGAACATGTGTTCGGACTGTGCGTGCCGCCAGGCACGCCGGTGGTGCTCAGTCCGCGCGAGCACACGGCGTTTCAGTGGCTGCCTTGGCGCGAGGCTGCGGACACTTGCTTCTCGCCTTCGAACGCGGAAGCGATTTTGATGCTGCCGAATTTTGTTTCATGACCCGCACGCTGCGCGTCGCCACTTACAACATTCACAAGGGTGTGCAAGGCATCGGCCCGGCGCGCCGGCTCGAGATCCACAACCTCGCGGTGGCGGTCGAAGGGCTTGAAGCCGATATCGTCTGCTTGCAAGAGGTGCGCAAGATGCACCGGCGCGAGGAGCGCCACTTCTCTCGCTGGCCCCATTTGCCCCAGGCCCAGTTTCTGGCGCCCGCGGGTTATACCGCTGTCTATCAAACCAATGCCACCACCCGCCATGGCGAGCATGGCAATGCCTTGCTCTCACGCTGGCCGGTGCTCGGACAGGGGCATGAGGACATGTCAGACCATCGCTTCGAGCAGCGTGGCCTGTTGCATGTGACGCTCCATGTGGGCGGCCAGGACATCCATGTGATCGTGGTCCACCTCGGACTGATTGCGGGCAGCCGTGTGCGCCAGGTCGAACAGATCGGGCGCTTCATCGCACGCGAGATCCCGGCGCACATGCCGCTGCTGGTGGCCGGCGACTTCAATGACTGGGGCGGCAAATTGCGTGACGCGATGGCGCACCTGGGCCTGCACGATTGCACCCGCGAGCGCGTGGCCACGTATCCATCGCGCTTGCCTCTGACGCAACTCGATTACGTCTATGCGCGCGGCCTGCAACCCCTGCACGTGACAGCGCCACGCGGGCCCAGCTGGGCGCGGATGTCGGACCATCTTCCGCTGGTCGCCGATTTTGCGTTCTGAGCGCACGTATGCCGCTACGCCTGCCGCCACTTTCTACGGGTCACAGCCTGGACCTGCTGGAAGGCAGCGCTGAATTCTTTCCAGCCCTGATTGCTGCCATCGATGCAGCCAGGCATGAAGTCTGGCTCGAGAGCTATATCTTCGATTTCACGGGGCAGAGCGAGTCGGTGGCTCGGGCGCTGGAGCGTGCATCCCAACGCGGGGTGACTGTGCGCGTGGTGGTCGATGGCTTTGGTACGCCGTCACTGCCCGCAAGCTGGCGCCAGCGCTTTCGACAGACCGGCGTCGACTGGCAGGTCTACGCGCCGGTGGGCAGCCTGGGCGTGCTGTGGCCAGGCAGTTGGCGTCGCCTGCATCGCAAGTTGTGCGTGGTCGATGATGTCGTGGCGTTTTGCGGCGGCATCAACATTCTGGACGACCTGCATGACCCCGGGCACGGGCACCTGCAGGCGCCTCGACTGGATTTTGCCGTGCGGGTGCGGGGCCCCCTGGTGGCCGAGGTGCGTCACAGCATCCGCCAGATGTGGCAGCGCCTGCGCGCGCTGCATACCCTGAACCCGCATGCGTTGGCCGAGGCCCTGATCCCGAATCGGCCCGCGCTCCCCAAGCCGACCCAGACGCCGGTCGGTCGTGTGCGCGCCGCGCTGATGCTGCGTGACAACCTGGGTTATCGCGCCCACATCGAGCGTGCCTATCTGCGCGCCATCGGCAGAGCCCAGCGCGAGATCGTGATTGCCAATGCCTATTTCGTGCCGGGGCGTCGCCTGCGCCAGGCCCTGGAGCGCGCGGCCCGCCGCGGCGTGCGCGTCACGCTGCTGCTGCAGGGGCGCTACGAGTACTTCATGCAGTACTACGCGTCGCGGCCGGTGTATGGCAGCCTGCTGCAGGCCGGGGTGGCGATCCACGAATACTCCCCGAGTTTTTTGCACGCCAAAGTGGCCGTGATCGACGGGCACTGGGCCACCGTGGGATCGTCCAACCTGGATCCCCTGAGCCTGCTGCTGGCGCGCGAGGCCAATGTGGTGGTCGAGGACGAGGCCTTTGCCGGCCAGTTGCGCGAACGCTTGATGCAGGCGATTGCCGATCACGGGCAGGAGATGGACCCGCAGCGCTACGCCCGGCGGCCGCTGGTCGAGCGCGTGCTGGAGCGGCTGGCCCTGGGCGTCATGCGCCTGGCCCTCATGATTCAGGGCAAGCGATACCTCTGAGTCGGCAAGCTCATGTAATTCATTGGTATCTAACCCTGCGTAGGGAGCGACCATTCCAGCGCGCCAGCACAGAGTCGAGTGTTAGCATCGTCCATGCTGATGAAAGCCGAATCCTCCAAGCCTCCCGCGCCTCTTGACGCCGACGTCGGAACGCCCGTGTCGGTCAAGATCCGCGAGCGCATCCAGGCTGCGCGCAAGCGTTTCCACGCCAACGACAACATCGCCGACTTCATCGAACCGGGCGAGCTCGAAGCCTTGCTGGACGAAGTCGCGGGCAAGATGCAGGGCGTGCTCGGTAGCCTGGTGATCGACACCGAGAGCGACCACAACACAGGGGATACCGCGCGCCGCGTGGCCAAGATGTATCTGAATGAGGTGTTTCGCGGCCGCTATGTGAAGGCCCCGAGCATCACGGAGTTCCCCAACGCCGAGCATCTGAACGAGCTGATGATCGTCGGCCCGATCACGGTGCGTTCGGCCTGCAGCCACCACTTTTGCCCCGTCATCGGCCGGGTCTGGATCGGTGTGCTGCCCAATGAACACACCAATGTGATCGGCCTGTCCAAGTACGCCCGACTG